>NZ_CAXSHM010000024.1:0-14353 GCF_964237335.1 uncultured Sphingomonas sp. | reverse complement strand
CCGGATCGGCGAGACGCTGATCGAGAAGGGCGCGGTCGATTCGATCCTGAAGGCGCATCCGGGCCTCGGCCAGACCGCCGCCGCGACCGAGCTGCGCCGCATCACCGACGAGATCGCGCGCAGCGGCGGCACGCCGCTGGCGGTCGCGCAGGACGGCCGGCTGCTCGGCGCGATCTTCCTCAAGGACATCGTCAAGGCCGGCATCCGCGAGCGCTTCGGCGAGCTGCGCGCGATGGGCATCCGCACGGTGATGATCACCGGCGACAATCCGCTGACTGCCGCCGCGATCGCCGCCGAGGCGGGGGTCGACGATTTCCTCGCGCAGGCGACGCCCGAGGACAAGCTCGCCTACATCCGCAAGGAACAGGTCGGCGGGCGGCTGGTCGCGATGTGCGGCGACGGCACCAACGACGCGCCCGCGCTGGCGCAGGCCGACGTTGGCGTCGCGATGAACACGGGCACGCAGGCGGCGCGCGAGGCGGGCAACATGGTCGACCTCGACAGCGATCCCACCAAGCTCATCGAGATCGTCGGGCTCGGCAAGCAGTTGCTGATGACGCGCGGCGCGCTGACGACCTTCTCGATCGCCAACGACGTCGCCAAATATTTCGCGATCCTGCCGGCTATGTTCATCGTGCTCTATCCGGGGCTCGCGATCCTCAACGTCATGCATCTGGCGACGCCGACGAGCGCGATCCTGTCGGCGATCATCTTCAACGCGATTATCATCCCGATGCTGGTGCCGCTGGCGCTCAGGGGCGTGGCCTATCGCCCGATGGGCGCCGGGCCGCTGCTGGCGCGCAACCTCGGCGTCTATGGCCTTGGCGGCCTGGTCGCGCCGTTCGTCGGCATCAAGCTCATCGACCTCGCCGTGTCGGGCATGGGGCTGGCGTGATGCGTTGCAGGCGCACCTTTTCCGTCACCCCGGGCTTGACCCGGGGTCCCGCTGCCTTTGCGACGGCAGGAATAAGCGGGATCCCGGATCAAGTCCGGGATGACGAATGTAAGATGGGACATTGACAATGGGTTCGGATATACTCTCGGGGCTGCGGCCGGCGGTGGTGCTGACGCTGCTGCTCACGATCCTGACGTGCGGGATCTATCCGCTCGCGGTCATGGGGTTCGGCAAGCTCGTCTTCCCGCATCAGGCGAACGGCAGCCTGATCGTCGACCGGACGGGCGTTGTCGGCTCGGAGCTGATCGGCCAGTCGTTCACCACCGCGCGATACTTCAACTCGCGGCCGTCGGCGGCCGGCAAGGGCTATGACGCGACCGCGTCGTCGGGCTCCAACCTCGGCCCGACGTCCAAGTCGCTGGTCGAGCGGATCAAGGGCGACATCGCGCTGCGCCGGTCGCAGGGCATGACCGGCGCCGTCCCCGCCGATCTTGTGACCGCCTCGGCTTCCGGGCTCGACCCCGATCTGTCGCCGGCAGCCGCGCTGGCGCAGGTCCCGCGTGTTGCGCGCGCGCGCGGCCTGGCGCAGGACGATGTCCGCGCCATGGTGGTGCAGGGCACCGAGCATCCATGGCTCGGCTTCATCGGGGAGGATCACGTGAACGTGCTCGCGCTCAACCGCCGGCTCGACGCGCGGGCCGGACCTGCGCCGACGCGTTGAACGGCCCATCCGACCGCCCCTCGCCCGAGGCCTTCCTGCGCCAGGCCGCGCAGGAGGGGCGCGGGCAGCTGAAGATATTCCTCGGCGCCGCTCCCGGCGTCGGCAAGACGTACGAGATGCTGTCGGAAGGTGCGGCCCGCCGCCGTGCCGGCATCGACGTCGTGATCGGCATCGTCGAGACGCACGGCCGGATCGAGACCGAGGCGCTGACGCGTGACCAGGAGATCATCCCGCGCCGCGACATAGCCTATGAGGGGCGCACGCTGCAGGAGATGGACCTCGACGCGCTCCTCGCGCGACGGCCCAAGCTCGCGCTCGTCGACGAGCTTGCCCATTCGAACGTGCCGGGCAGTCGCCATCCCAAGCGCTGGCAGGACGTCGAGGAGCTGCTCGCCGCCGGCATCGACGTCTATTCGACGATCAACATCCAGCATCTCGAAAGCCTGAACGACGTCGTCGCCTCGTTCACGCGGGTCCGCGTGCGCGAGACGGTGCCCGACAGCGTGCTGGAGATGGCGGAGATCGAGGTCGTCGACATCCCGCCCGACGAGCTGATCGAGCGGCTGAAGGAGGGCAAGGTCTACCTGCCGCAGGAGGCGACGCGCGCGCTGTCGCACTTCTTCTCCAAGTCCAACCTGTCGGCGCTGCGCGAGCTGGCGCTGCGCCGCGCGGCGCAGGCGGTCGACACGCAGATGCTGGAGCATCTGCGCGCCAACGCGCTTGGCGGCACCTGGGCGGGCGGCGAGCGGATCGCGGTCGCGGTCAGCGAGCTGCCGGGCGCCGAGGGACTGGTGCGGGCGGCGAAACGCATCGCCGACGCGAGCCACGCGCCCTGGACGGTCGTCCATGTCGAGACACCGCGCAGTCTGACGCTGGGCCCCGACGACCACCGCCGGCTCGCGACCGTGCTAAACCTGGCGACCCAGCTCGGCGCCGAAGTGGTCAGCGTTCCCGCGACGTCGGTCGTCGAGGGGCTCAAGACCTATGTGGCGGACGCGCGCACGACGCAGCTGGTGGTCGGCAAGTCCGTGCGCTCGCGCTGGTTCGAGCTGCGCCACGGCTCGGTCGTCGACGCCCTGGTGCGCGAGGCGCCGGGCGTCGCGGTCCATGTCATGCCGGTGGCGGACGACGTCGGCGCCGCGCCGCGACGGATGAGGCGCCGGGGCAGTTGGGGCTCGCGGGCGGGCTATGCCTGGACGACGCTGATGGTCGCGGGCGTGACCGCCGCCGGCAGTGCGCTGTCGCACGTGCTCGATCTCGGCAACGTCGCGCTGCTCTACCTGCTGCCGGTCATGGCCGCGGCGAGCCTGTTCGGGCTCCGGACAGGGCTGTTTGCCGGGCTCGCTTCGTCGCTCGCCTACAATTTCTTCTTCCTGCCGCCGCGCTATACCCTCACGATCAGCAATCCCGAGAACGTGGTGTCGATCATCGTCCTGCTCGGCGTCGCGGTGGTGACCAGCCAGCTTACCGCGCGCGTCCGGGCGCAGGCCGACCTCGCCGCGTCCAGCGCCCGCTCCAACGCGGCGCTCGCGGGCTTCCTGCGCCAGTTGACGTCGCTGGGTGACCGGATCGAGGTCAGCCGCGCGATCTGCGGCGAGATCGCGCGGCTGTTCGGCGTCCGCGCGATGGTGCTGGAGCAGGACGAGACCGGGATCGCGATCCAGGCCGCCAGCCTGCCCGGCGCGCGGCTGGAGACGATGGAGCTCGCCGCGGCGCAATGGGCGCTGGACACGGGCCAGCCGGCGGGTCGCGGCTCGGGCACGCTGACCTCGTCCGACTGGCGCTTCCAGCCGCTGAAGGCTGGGTCGCGCACCCTGGCGGTGCTGGGCATCGCGCTCGACGACGGGGGGGACCCGATCCGGTCCGACCAGATCCCGCTGCTGTCGAGCCTGCTGGACCAGTCCGCGCTCGCGCTCGAGCGGTTGCGGTTGCAGGGCGAGATGCGCGACCTCGACGCGGTGCGCGAACGCGACCGGTTGCGCGCCGCGCTGCTGTCGTCGGTCGGCCATGACCTGCGCACGCCGCTGACCTCCGTCCTGGCCGCCGCCGCCGAACTCAGCCGCGAGATCGACCATCCGCTCGTCCGGATGATCGAGAGCGAGGCGGTGCGGCTCAACCGGTTCGTCGCCAACCTGCTCGACATGGCGCGGGTCGAGGCTGGCGCGCTCCGGTTGCGGATCGAGCCTGTCGACCTGACGGACGCGGTCGCCGGCGCGGTGAACGACACGCGCCGTTCGCTCGACGGGCATCCGATCCGGTTGGAGGTGCTGCCGAACCTGCCGTTCGTCTCGGTCGATCCGCAGCTCTTCCACCATTGCCTGATCAACCTGCTCGACAATGCCGGGCGCTATGCCGACCCCGGAACACCCATCACGGTGCGCGCCGAACGGCGCTACGACGAACTGGCGCTGTCGGTGGTCGACGAGGGGCCGGGACTGCCGCCCGGCCGCGAGGCGGAGGTGTTCGAGACCTTCCGTCGCCTCGAAGGATCGGACCGCAGCGCCGGTGGCACCGGTTTGGGGCTGGCCATCGTCAAGGGTTTCGCCGAAGCGATGGGCATGACGGTACTGGCTCAGAACCGACCCGATCGACCGGGCGCCGCCTTCACCATCCGCTTCCCGGAGGCGCTGCTGGTGACGTCGTCGCAGGACGTCGGCGCATGAGCGGGCAGCGCATCCTCGTCGTCGACGACGACCTCCACATCCGCCGGCTCCTGCACGCGACGCTGACGCGCGCGGGCTATGGCGTGATCGAGGCCAAGACCGGCCGCGAGGCACTCGATCTCGCCGCCGGCGATCGGCCGGATGCGGTCCTGCTCGATCTCGGCCTGCCCGATCGCGATGGGCTCGAACTCGTCGCGCTGCTGAAGAGCCGGGCGGGCGTGCCGGTGCTCGTCGTGTCCGCGCGCGAGGCGACCGACGACAAGGTCGCGGCGCTCGATCTCGGCGCCGACGACTATGTCACCAAGCCGTTCGACGGCGAGGAGCTGCTGGCCCGCCTGCGCGCCGCGCTGCGCCACCGCGTCAGCGCGCAGGGCGGCGAGCCGGTCGTGCGCGCCGGCGGCCTGTCGATCGACCTGTCCCGCCGGCTGGTCCGCCGCGACGAGGCCGAGATCCACCTGACGCGCAAGGAGTATGACGTGCTGGAGCAACTGGCGCTCGCGCCCGGGCGGGTGGTGACTCACAGCCGCATCCTGGCGGCGACATGGCCGCTCGATCACGACCGCAAGATCGAATATCTCCGCATCGTCGTGCGCAACCTGCGCCAGAAGCTGGAGCCCGATCCGGCGCAGCCGAGGATCATCGCGAACGAGCTGGGCATCGGCTACCGCCTCCTCGCCGACACCTGAGCACGACGCCCCTGCATCGTCCGGTCCCGCTTTGCCGAACCGCGGGACAGCCCCCATCTGGTGGGCATGGACGACCTGACCCGCCTCGGCCTCATCGACGACGAGGAGATCGTCCTGGACGAGGCCGCGCTGGCGCTGGCGATGCTGGACCATACCGACGCCGATCCGGCGCCGTACCTCGCGCTGATCGAGGGAATCGCGATCCGCCTCGAAGCGGTCGGCGGCGAGGCGGCCCAGGCCGACGCCCACGCCGATGCGCTGTCGGCGGTGCTGGCGGACGAGTTCGGCTTCCTCGGCGACCGCGACACCTATGACGATCCGGCCAGCGCCGACCTGATCCGCGTCCTCGACCGCCGCCGGGGCCTGCCGGTGAGCCTGTCGATCCTCTACGTCGCGGCGGCGCGACGGCTCGGCTGGATCGCCAACGTCCTCGACATGCCCGGCCATGTCCTCGTCCTGGTGGGCGCGGACGCGGCGCCGGTGATCGTCGATCCGTTCCGGGGCGGCGTGCGCGTCGGTCGCGATCAGCTCGTCGCGCTGCTTCGCGCGTCGGGCGCCGGGCCGGTCTCCGCGGTCAGCCATGTCGGCGCGATGCCGAACCGGGCGGTGCTGGTCCGGTTGCTGCTCAACCAGGCGATCCGCGCGGAGGCGGCGGGCAAGGGCAGGCGGGCGCTCGAACTGTACGGCCGGATGACGTCGGTCTCGCCAGATTATGGCCATGGATGGTGGGAGTGCGCCCGGCTCCACCTCGTCGACGGCGACCTCCCCGCCGCGCGGGCGAGCCTCAGCGCAATGCTCGAGACGACGCGCGAGCCGGACCTGCGACGGCGCGTGTCGGACACGCTCGCCGCGCTCGGCACGCCCTGACCTTCTGATCCCCCTACCGGGCGCCGCATCCCGCCGGCCGATCGGCCCTGCCACAAAAAAGTCATCAGCGCCCGGCACTGTCGGTGCGTCGCGCGATCCCGCATGGGGGCAGGGTCGCGCTGACCGGGGGCAAGATGATGAAGTTCTGCACGAAGCATGCGTGGCTGCTTGCCGGTACGGCATTGATGGCGACGCCGGCGCTCGCCCAGTCCCAGGCGACCGATCCGGCCACCCCTGCCGACGGCGTCTCGAACGACAACACCATCGTCGTCACCGCCCAGCGGCGGACGGAGAACGCCATCACCGTGCCGGTCGCGGTGTCGGTGCTGAAGCCCGATCAGTTGCACGATCTCGACGCCGCCGGCGGCGACACGTTGCTGTCGCTGTCCGGGCGCGTGCCGGACCTGTATGTCGAGACCTCCACGGGCCGCATCTTCCCGCGCTTCTACATCCGCGGCCTCGGCAACATCGACTTCTATCTCGGCGCCTCGCAGCCCGTGGAGGTGATCCAGGACGATGTGGTGGAGGAGAACGTCGTCCTGAAGTCCAACCCGGCATACGACATCGCCGAGGTCGAGGTGCTGAAGGGCCCGCAGGGGTCGCTGTTCGGCCGCAACACCACCGCCGGCATCGTCAAGTTCGATACCGCCCAGCCGACCGAGACCTGGGCCGGCCAGGGTTCCGTCAGCTACGGCCGCTTCAACAGCGTCAACGCGGACCTCGGCGTCGGCGGTCCGCTGACCAAGGACGGGGTCCTCAGCTTCCGCCTGTCCGGTCTGTTCCAGCATCGCGACGGCTGGATCAGCAACGTCTACACCGGCCCCTCCGACGACGGCACGACGCCTGGCCACGACAAGCTCGACGGGTTCGACGAGCGCGACATCCGGCTGCAACTGCTCGCCAAGCCGAACGACCGGCTGAGCGTGCGCCTGTCGGGTAATTACCGCGACTATGACGGCTCGGCCTCGATCTTCTATCGCGGCTCGATCATCCAGGGCACGAAGACCGTTCCGGACTCGTTCGATCGCTCGGTGGTGGCGTATGACGAGGCGCAGAACAATCCGCAAAGCTATCGGACGTACGGCGCCTCGCTGAAGGCGGACTATGACTTCGGCAATGCGACGCTGACCTCGATCACCGCGTGGGAGCATGCGTCCGGCTATAGCCGCGGCGACACCGACGGCGGCGCGGCGGCCAATTTCGGCGGCGTCGCGCCCAATTACTGCGCCGCCGGCTGCGGCGAGTCGCAGGGGCGGCTACGCAGCCTCGACCAGTGGACGCAGGAGGTGCGGCTCGCGAGCGCGGACGTCGGCCGGTTCCGGTGGCAGCTCGGCGGCATCTATTTCGACCAGCGCGACCTGACCGAGTTCGACCAGCGCGCCTTCTTCCTGACCAGCAACGTGCTGGGCACCACGCCCAATCCGAACAACTGGGTGCTGCTGCACGACCACAATTATTCCTATGCCGGGTTCGGGCAGGCGAGCTTCCGGATCACCGATGCGCTGATCCTGACCGGCGGCGTGCGGGTCACGCGCGACAGCAAGCAGACGACGCTGCTCAAGACCGCCAACACCATCGCCAACGTGTCGACCTTCACCGGCGCGACGAACGTGACGCTCGCGGACACGCAGCCGAGCTTCGATGCGAGCCTGCTCTACCGCGTCGATCCCAACGTCAGCCTGTACGCCCGCGTCGCGCGCGGCTTTCGCGGGCCGACGATCCAGGGCCGCTCGGCGGTGTTCAACACGCCGTTCACCACCGCCAACTCGGAGAAGAACACGAGCTACGAGGCCGGCGTGAAGACCGCGGCGCTCGCCGATCGCGTCCATCTCAACCTCACCGGCTTCTATTATGTGGTGGACGACATCCAGCTGAACGGCAACGACAGCAACGGCAGCGGCGTGCTGTTCAACGCCAACAAGGGCGTGGGCTATGGCGCGGAGGCGGAGTTCGACGCGCGGCCCGTCGACAATTTCCGCTTCAACGCCGGGTTCAGCTGGCTCCACACGCAGATCGAGGACCCCAACGTCTACGCGCAGGTCGGCTCGGCGGGCGGCGTCCTGTCGGAGACGGTGTTGAACCCGGTGGTACGCGTCGGCGCCAATTACTTCGCGCAGATCAACGGCAATCCATTCCCCAACGCGCCCAACTGGAACCTCAACCTCGGGGCGCGCTACGATCTGCCGCTGGGCGACGGCAAGCGGATCTTCGTCGCAGGCGACTTCACCATCCAGGGCAAGACAAACTTCACCCTCTATCGCGCGGTCGAATACCGCGCCGACGGCAACAACGAGCTGGGCGCGAAGGTGGGATACGCGTTTGGCCGCTACGAGGTCGCGGCGTTCGTCCGCAACCTGACCGACAACAAGAACCTGGTCGACGTGATCGACACGTCCAACTATCGCGCGGGCATCTACAACGATCCGCGTGTGTTCGGCCTGATGGTCAGCGGGTCGTTCCGGTGACCCTGGCCGCCAGGCTTCCCTTCACCTTCGGCGTCAGTCAGTTCACCACCCAGCCCTGGACGTTCGACGAGGATGTCGAGCGCTACGCACGGCTCGGCGTCGACACGATCGAGGTGGTCGAGGCCAAGCTCGACGACGTGCGGCATGCAGAGCAGATGGAGTCGATCGCCGCCGCCGGCCTCGCGATCAGCGGCGTGCAGCCGGCGGTCCGCACCTTCTTCGCCAGCCGGATGATGCCGCGGCCGACCAACCTCAAGGATCGCGTCGCCGCCTTGCGCGGCTCGATCGAGCGGCTGGCGCGGTTCGCGCCGGGCAGGCCGTTCATTACCAACACCGGCGCGCATCCGGGCGGCGACACCGCCGAGGCGATGCGGATGGTGGGCGACGCGCTGGGCGAGCTCGCGCACGTCGCGGCGGACCACGGCGTGACGCTGGCGCTGGAGCCGCTCAACCCGACGTCGGTCAACGTCGAGAGCGCGATCTGGACGATCGACCAGGCGCTGGAGGTGATCGACCGGGCGGACAGCCCTCACGTCGGGCTGTGCCTCGACTATTGGAACATCTGGCAGAACGCCGACGTCGCGGCGCAGATCGCGCGGGCGGCGGGGCGCATCCTGACCGTGCAGGCGAGCGACTGGCGCACCCCGCGCTCGTTCGCCGACCGGATCGTGCCGGGAGACGGCGCCATCCCGCTCGGGCCGCTGATCGCCGCGACACGGGCGGCGGGGTTCGAGGGCGCCTACGTCGTCGAGATATTCTCCCTGGATGTGGCGGACTCGCTCTACGATCAGGACCTGGAGGCGGTGATCGGCCGCAGCCGCGACGGCCTGGCGGCGGCCTGGACGGCGTCGGTGCAGGCGTAAGCCCGCATAGTCGGTCCGCGTAACCGGTCCGCTCAGCAGCCGACGGCGATGTAGGTGAACCCTGCCGCCTCCACCGCTTGGCGTCGGTACACGTTGCGCAGGTCGACGAGCACGGGCGCGGTCATCGTCGCGGCGAGCCGCTGGAAGTCCAGCGCGCGGAACGCGTCCCATTCGGTCACGATCACGACCGCGTCGGCGCCGGTCGCGGCATCATAGGCGTCGTGCGTGGCGATCAGGCCCGGCAGCATCGCGGTCGCGGCCGCCATCCCTTCCGGATCATAGGCGCGCACCGTCACGCCCGCGTCCGCCAGCGTCGTCGCGATGGCGATCGCCGGGGCGTCGCGCATGTCATCGGTGTTGGGCTTGAAGGTCAGGCCGAGCAGCGCGACGGTCTTGCCGCGCGCGCCCTCGCCCCCCGTGTCATTGGCGCCCAGCGCCCTCAGCACCTTGCGCCCCATCGCGCGCTTGCGGCTTTCGTTCACTTTGACGACCGCCTCGACGATGTGCATCGGCGACTGGAAGTCCTCGGCGGTCTTCAGCAGCGCGAGCGTGTCCTTGGGAAAGCAGCTGCCGCCGTAACCGGGGCCGGCGTGCAGGAACTTCCTGCCGATCCGGTTGTCGAGCCCGATTCCGCGGCTGACGTCCTGGACGTCGGCGCCGACCGCTTCGCACAGGTCCGCGATCTCGTTGATGAAGGTGATCTTGGTCGCGAGGAACGCGTTGGCGGCGTATTTGGTCAGTTCCGACGTGCGCCGCGAGGTGAACAGGATCGGGGATTCGTTGAGGAACAGCGGCCGGTACACCGCGCGCATCACCTCCCGCGCGAACGGATCGTCGGTGCCGATGACGATCCGGTCCGGCCGCTTGAAGTCGCCGATCGCGGCGCCCTCGCGCAGGAACTCGGGATTGGAGACGACCGCGGCGTGCACATCGGGCTGGCACTCGCGCAGCACCGCCTCCACCCGGTCGCCCGTGCCGACCGGTACGGTAGATTTGGTGACGACGACGACGGGGCCGGTCAGCGCGGCCGCGATCTCCCGCGCGGCGGCGAAGACGTACGTCAGGTCGGCATGGCCGTCGCCGCGCCGGGACGGGGTGCCGACCGCGATGAAGATCGCATCGGCGAGATCGACCGCCGCCGCCAGGTCGGTGGTGAAGGTCAGCCGCCCCGCCGCGACATTGGCAGCGACGAGCTGGTCGAGGCCGGGTTCGTAGATCGGCATCCGCCCCGCCGTCAGCGCGGCGATCTTGGCCTCGTCCTTGTCGACGCAGACCACCTCGTGCCCGAAATCGGAGAAACAGGCACCCGATACCAGGCCGACATATCCCGAACCGATCATCGTGATCCGCATCTGAAGATCCAGTTCCTCGGCGCGCAGAAGCCTGCGCGCATCATTGGGCAAATACCGGGAGGTCTGCTGCGGGGTCGGGAGCGCCCTACGAGCATGACAGGCGTCAATGGCCGGGCAGGCCGGGCATGCCGGCCGGCGTCAGCCGCCGAGAACGGTTCGTTGGCGCTCCTGCCGTGGACGACCCGGCCATTCGGGATGCGGGTCCGGGCCGCCGACCGCCGCGACCGGCTCCGCAGCGGCCACGGAGGGGCCGAGCGCCCCGCCGGGCGACGTGCGGTCCTGGGCCGCGAGCAGGGCGCGGTCCAGCTTCGCCGCCAGCACCTGCGCGGGTGCCCCGCGCACCATCGACTCGTGATCGCCGGGGATGCGCGCGATCTCAAGGGTGCCGCCGACCAGCGGCGCCCAGCCGGCATCGCCATAGCCGGTCTCCGGACGGACGAGCAGGACGTCGCCGGCATAGCGGCCGGCCGGATAGGTGCGGGTCGCGATCTCGACGCGCTGGCTGAAGCTCGGTGGCTCGACGATGTCGGCCATGTCGGAAGCGCGAAGCCACCGGCCGATGCGACGACGCAGTCCCTGCCGGGGCGCTCGCCGCCCCGGCCGTTCGGCATCCAGCAGCACCAGCAGGCCGACCGTCTCGCCCGCCTGCGTCAGTTGACGGGCAAGTTCGAAGGCGACGATGCCCCACCGGCACCAGCCCCCGATGTAATAGGGCCCGGCCGGCTGCTGGGCGACGAGCCGGGTCGCGAGGCACGCCGCGATCCGGGGGATCGACAGATCGCCGCCGCCGAGCGCCTCCTCGTCCGTCGCGTCGATGTTGAGCGCATAGGCGGGCTGATCGGACGACAGGCCGCGCATCACCGTCCGCGTCAGCGGGCCGGCGTCCAGCCAGAACAGGGGAGCGCGGGTCCCCCCGTCGTTCAGCAGCATCGCTTCGCGTCCGATCGTGGCCTCGCCGCGGCCGATCCGCGCCGCCATCGCCGCCAGCGTCGAGTGTCGCATCAGTTCGATGAGCGCGAGTTTTGTCCCGAACTCCGCCTCGATGCGCCGCGTCAGCCGGACGGTCATCAGCGAGTAGCCGCCGAGGTCGAAGAAATCGTCGTCCGGGCCGACGGCGGCGACGCCGAGAAGCTCGCGCCAGATCGCGGCGAGCTGATCCTGAATCCCGCCGCCGGCCGGTGCGATGGGCGAGGCGTGCGCAAACGGGTTCGGCAGCGACGCGCGATCGACCTTGCCGTTGGACGTCAGCGGCATCACCGCGACCGCGACGATGCGGTCGGGCACCATGTAGGTCGGGATCCGCGTGGCGAGGAATGATTTCATCTCGCGCACGTCCAGCGCCGCGCCGCGCGGGACGACATAGGCGACGAGGACCGGCTCGCCCGAGGGATCCGGCCACGACCGTACCGCTCCCCACGCCACCGCTGGATGGAAGGCGAGCGCCGCCTCGACATCGCCCAGCTCGATCCGGAACCCGCGGATCTTCACCTGATCGTCGAGCCGTCCCAGGCAGAACAGGGTACCGGCCTCGTCGACCCGGCCGAGATCGCCGGTCCGGTACACCCGCTCGCCCTCGTTCGTCGTCACGAAACGGGCGGCCGTCAGGTCCGGCCGGTTGCGATAGCCGCGCGCGACGCCGATGCCGCCGATGACGATCTCACCGATCCCGCCGACCGGCATCGGCTGGATGTCCTGATCCACGACCTCGACCGACGCCCCGGCCATCGGCCCGCCGATCGGCACCGGACCCGTGCCGGGCATGACCCGGAAGGCGGTAGCCCAGACGGTCGCCTCGGTCGGTCCGTACATGTTCCACACCTCCGCGCAGCAGGGCAGCAGCCGGTCCGCCAGCGCGCGGGTGACCGGCTCGCCGCCGGCCAGGACGCGAAGACCAGGCTGCCCTTCCCATCCGTTTTCCAGCAGCGCGCGCCACATCGAGGGCGTCGCCTGCGCCAGGTCCGGGCGATGGTCGGCGAACGCCGCCGCCAGCCGGTCCGGATCGGCCGCGACGTCGAGGTCGACCAGCGCGAGCGATCCGCCGACGAAGAACGGCAGGAACAGGTCGGGGACCGACAGGTCGAAGCTGATCCGGGTGACGCCCAGCATCCGTTGACCCTCGCCGAGCCCGGGACTGGCGGCCATCGTCGCCATCAACGCGGACAGCGAGCGGTGTTCGACCTCGACGCATTTGGGACGCCCTGTCGAGCCCGAGGTGAAGATCACATAGGCCAGCGACCGCGGCCCGACCGGCGACGGGATCATGGCGCCGGGCACGGCGGCGGCCGGGTCCGCCGCGTCTTCGGCGATCATCACGGGGACGTCCACGCCCGCCACGACAGGCGCATGGCACCGGCTCGCGACGATCAGCGCGGGCCGGCCGTCCTCCAGCAGGTGCGCGAGCCGGGCGGGCGGCGTGGTCGGATCGATCGGCAGATAGGCGGCGCCGACCTTCAGGATGGCGAGCAGCCAGGCGGGAAGATCGACGTCGCGTTCGAGGCAGACGCCGACCAGTCGCTCGCCGCCCGTATCCAAGCGCGCCGCGAGACGGGCGGCGAACAGGTCCACCCGGCGCGCCAGCTCGCCATAGCTGCGCCGTTCGCCGCGCGCCTCGACGGCCAGCGCGTCGGGGCGCCGGCGGCTTTGGGCGGCGAACACGTCGGTGATCGGCATCCAGTCGTCGACCGCACCCACATCATCTTGTGCCATGTGCATCCCCCTTCGTCGCCGGCCGACGACCCGCGCTCGCGGGGGCAGGCAGGGCTCGCCACGGGATCGCTGATCCAGCGCTTTCCCGCCGGGCGATACGTCGAATGATGCACGGCCGAAGTCGGATGGAGACTAGCCCGGCCACGGTGACGAACCGGCACGGCGACAACGGAAGACCCGCGCACAAGCGCACACTGTTTCTGAACGGCAAGTTCTATTCGGGCGCGGTCAACGGCGTCCACCGTGTCGCCGATCGATTGATACGCGAACTGGACCAGCTTGCGGTTGACGGCGAAGAGCCCGCCGAATGGAACATGCGCTTGCTGTTGCCTAACCGCGCGAACTGGGCGCCGCGCTTCGCGACCATCGTTCCGCTGCCCCAGCGGGGCGGGCATACCCAGTTCTGGGAGCAGGCGATATTGCCGTTCGTCGCCCGCGCCGGCGCGCTGGCGAGTTTCGCCAATCTGGCGCCATCGTTGCACCCGGCCAAGCTGACGATGGTCCATGATTCGCAATTCCGGCTGTCGCCGGAGAGCTATCCCGCCAAGCTGCGCTGGGGCTATCGCGCGCTGGTGCCGCTCGGCGCACGGTCGAGCCGGATCGTCCTGACCGTGTCCGACTATGCCCGCGACAGCCTCGCGACGTTCGGGATCGCGCGCCCTGCGCGGACGCAGGTGATCCACAACGGCGCCGATCACATCCTGGAGACGCCGGCGGACGACGATGTGCTCGACCGCCACCGGCTGATCGCCGGCGGATATGCCGTGATCTTCGGGTCGATCGCCCGGTACAAGAACGTCGCGGTCGCCTTCGCCGCATTCGGGCGGGCGGACCTAGCGGCGATGCCGCTGGTGGTCATCGGACCGTCGCGCGCGATGCTCGAGGCGGGAGGGCTGACGGTCCCGGCGGGTGCGGTGTTCGTCGGGCGTGTCGACGATGCCGCGTTGCGCGCGCTGTATGCCAACGCCCACTGCCTGCTGTATCCGTCGCGGACGGAAGGGCTTGGCCTGCCGCCGATCGAGGCGATGCTGTGCGGCTGTCCGGTCGTCGCGGCGCCGGCGGGCGCCATTCCTGAAGTGTGCCTGTTGATTTGCACTGAGAGTTGACCCGGAGTTTTCATCGAGAAATGACCCGG
>NZ_CAXSHM010000023.1:0-51731 GCF_964237335.1 uncultured Sphingomonas sp. | reverse complement strand
CTTCTCGGTGGAAATCTATGCCTTCTCCGGGTCAGCTCTCAGTGGAAATCAACAGTCCTTGGTCACTTCGACGAAGGGGTTGTGCGTCATGGTCGACCAGTCGAGCAGGCCCGGCACCTTCCAGCGCGTGTCGCCGGTGCCGTCGCCCGCGATCTTCATCACCGCATCGACCAGCTCGTGGTCCCAGATGCGGCCGTAATCAGGTCCGGTCACGGCGCGGAGCTCGATCCGGCCGTCGTCCGCCTCCAGCGTCTTCACCAGCTCGGCGCGGTGCGAGAGCAGGCCGTGCTGCAGGTTGATGCCGGCGAGTGGTGCCGGGAGTTGGCGCATGTAGCTGGCGGGTGCCCCCACCAAGCTGCAGAGCTGTCCGTACGACCAGTGGGTCGGCGCGACGGGTATGTCCTGGCCGGGCACAATCAGGGTGAGGCGCTCGGCATCATCGCGACTCGCCTCGACACGCAACGTCTTGGTCTCGACGGTGCGGGCGGTCGCGCGCTCGGCCCGGGCTCGCACCGCGGCGTGCAGCGCGCCGAGAGACAGGTAGCGCTCGTCGTCGGGGCGGCTGAACCATTCGGACGAGACCCGGCCGATCCGCTCGCCGCGGCTGATGTCGACTTTGTAGGCGCCGGTAGCCGGCGAAGCCGGACGAGCCGAATCGGTGCGCCGGGAAGGAAGGGTCTGAAGCATGGGAGGTCTCCGCGCGGGCGGCCGGGAGCCTCTCTCTCGACCCTCAACCCGTCACGGCGACAGCCGCAGCCCTCTTCCTCTCTTCCGCCTCCCCCCACCAAAAGGGCCCAGCACGATACCGTCGCCGCTGCGCGCGCGTAGCGCGCGCTCCCCCGGACGGGCCGGCCGGCCGAGACGAGGCTCGGCCGAGGAAAGGCTTTTCCCTGCACGTTCCGGTCCGCCTGAACTACCCTGTCCCGCAGAAGCGGAACTCGGGCTTGGCGGAACAATTGATGTGCAACGACTACGAACAGCACGCGAAGTGGCGCGAGTATCAAGACATGATGCAGGCGCTCGCCCTGGGCACACCTACAGACCAGTCCGAGCGCGACCTTCCGCAAGCCGACGATATAAGAATCAACGACGTCGGACCGGTCATGCGCGCGGCCGGGAACGGGATCGAGCTGGCACCCATGCGGTTCGGTTTCCCGCCATCAAGTCCGACGGGCGGTCCGGTCTTCAACTTCCGGTCCGAAGGGCGGCGGTTCGATAAGAGCCACCGCTGCCTGATCCCGGCATCGGCCTTCTTCGAGTTCACAGGCACGAAATATCCGAAGGCGAAGCACCGATTCACGCTGAACGACGCACCGTTCATGGCCATCGCGGGCCTGTGGCGCGAAAGCAACGGGACCGAGCCTGCCGCTTTCGCGATGCTGACGACGACCCCCGGGCCGGACGTGGCACCATATGACAATCGCCAGATCGTGGTGCTCCGTCCCGAGGATTGGTCCGCATGGATTGACCTCAGCCGCACCGAGTCAGAGCTGCTGCGCCCCCTTCCCGCCGGCGCGTTGAGCGTTGAGACGGTTCGGGCGGGCACGACGTGACGGATTATCCCCGCACGCCTGATGGTCGCTACTTCGTCGTCCGGGGACGCCTCTGGAGGACCAGCAATCCCCACCTTTCGGCAAGCGAGCGGGAACGGCTCGTCCGCGAGCTGATGGCAGCACGGCGAGCCGTGCGTGACGCCGGCGGCAGGCTTGCCGAAACTGCATCGGCGCGGACAGCCGTCGATGCAGTGAAGGTCGCGCTGGGCGAGAGAGGCCCCGTGTGGTGGGACGACGGCACGCCCGACTACAACCGGCACATAGCAAGAATGACGCCTTATGCGGATTGGGCTGCGGCGCTGGACCCGACGGACTAGGGCCGCCCTTTTGCACGCTAGCGTTTCCCGCTGCACTTCTACGATCACCTTGGCCTTCCCGGGACCAACGAGCTGCCGTTTGGTGGCGATAGCTCACGACGGAGGCTGAGATGATTGATCTACATAGCTTGCCTGTTGCGGCGGTGCCGGCGACACCGGGCGCATCGGCCAGCTACATGAAGCGCACCGTACGGCGGCCAGAACTTCGCCGCATCGTTCCGCTGGCCGACACGACGATCTACGAGATGGAGCAGCGAGGCGAGTTTCCCCGCAGATTTTACCTGACGCCACGCTGCGCTGCGTGGGACCTCGATGAGGTGGAGGCCTGGCTTGAGGCGCGTCGGCGGACCTCGGAAGTGCCGACCGGGCCAGACGTGAAGCTGCGTCGTTCCAGACCTATGCGGACGTCTCAGGGTTGAGCAGCTCCAGCGACGGCGGATAGAGCTTGGGCGTGTACGTCCGCCCATCCACCCACGCGTCGACGATGTTGGCCCACTCCTGAAGCATGTGCCGTCGCTGCGGCTCATACTCGGCCTTGTTGTAGACGCCGCGGGAGGATCTGGAGTCTTCGTGCGCGAGCGCCTTCTCGATCCAATCGCGGTTGAACCCGAGCTCGTTGAGCAGCGTCGATCCCGTCCGTCGTAGATCGTGGACCGTGAACGGCGCCAACGCCTGCCCATTAGTCTTTGCCGCATCGACGACGGAGTAGGTGACCCGGTTGAAGGTCGCGCGGGACATGGGAGCGTCCGCATCGTAGCGGGACGGCAGCAGGTAGCTCGAATTGCCGGCACAGGTCTTGAGCGCGATCATGATGTCGAGCGCCTGCTGGGACAGGTAGACGTTGTGGGCCTTCGAGCGCTTCATCCGCTCCTTCGGGATCGTCCAGACCGCTCGCTCGAAGTCGATCTCGTCCCATGTGGCATTCTGAAGCTCGCTCTTGCGAACCATCGTCAGCAGGAACAGCTTCAATCCCAGACGGATGGTCGGCAGCGTCGCGACTTTCTCGATCTGGGTCAGCAGGACGCAAATCTCCGCCGGCGACAGTGCCCGGTCCTTCGGCTCGAACGTGGCGATCGAGGCAGGGCCGACCTCGTCGGCCGGATTGGGCACCTTCTCGCCATGCAGGATTGCGAAGCCGAAGATCTGTTTGACGATGTCGCGCACGTGAATCGCGGTCGCCGGTGCGCCTCGTTCCTTCACCTTGCCGCAGAGCTGACGAAGGTCGTCGGGCGAAATCTCCGATAGCCGCCGGTTCTTCCAAGCCGGCTCGATATCCCGGTCAAAGATCGCCTTGCGCATGGACCGGGTGCTGTCGGCCATCCGCGCTTCCTTGAAGTAGCGAGCACCGACCTCGCCGAAACTGTGTTCTCCCGATACGCGCCGCTTCTCCCGCTGCTTTTCCAGCGCAGGCGACTTCCCTTCGGCGACGAGCTTGCGGGCTATCATGCAGCGTTCCCGCGCCTCTGCAAGGGACAGCCCGCCGGGGCCATATCTGCCGAAGGTCAGCGTTTCGCGCCGTCCGTGCAGCCGGTAGTCATAGCGGAAGGCAATCTGGCCTGTGGGCGAAACCGCCGCGTACATACCGTCACGGTCAGCGACCTTGTACGTTTTTTCCTGTGGTTTCAGCCGCTTGAGAGCGAGGTCGGTGAGCATGGATCGAAGCTCCTGACGGTAAGACAACGCCTCCGTAGACCTGAGCTTACCGTCAGAAATTATACCGTCAATCTATCCATTTTTGCTAGGTAACAGCAGGGGGATAGAGGCGGACTGGAAATCCGATTGACAATGTATTTTCCGGCCACCGGCATTCTAGGCTGATGAGCCCTAAAAAATACCGTCAGCTATACCGTCAGGTGGAGTCGCTTACCCGCAATTGCCGGCGATAGATGGCGACGTCTAAGTCGTTGACATCGAACGGAATATCGGGCACAAAGCGACTGCTGGCGATAGCTGCCGAACGACCTTGAATCATTCCCATTCGATTGTTCCCGGCGGTTTGGAGGTATAGTCGTACACCACCCGGTTGATCCCCCGCACCTCGTTGATCAGCCGCGTCGTCACGCGCGCGAGGAAGCCGCCGGGGAACTCGAACGCCTGCGCGGTCATGCCGTCGACGCTGGTGACCGCGCGCAGGCCCAATACGCGGTCGTAGGTGCGCCCGTCGCCCATCACCCCCACGCTGCGCACCGGCAACAGCACCGCGAACGCCTGCCAGATCGCATCGTACAGCCCGGCGTTCCTGATCTCTTCCAGATAGATGGCGTCCGCTCTTCGCAGGATGTCGCAGGCCTCCTTCGTCACCTCGCCCGGGATGCGGATCGCGAGGCCGGGGCCGGGGAACGGGTGGCGGCGCACGAACGCCTCGGGCAGGCCGAGCTCGCGGCCGAGCACGCGCACCTCGTCCTTGAACAATTCGCGCAGCGGCTCGACGAGCTGCATGTCCATCCGCTCCGGCAGCCCGCCGACATTATGGTGGCTCTTGATCGTGACCGACGGCCCGCCGGTGAAGCTAACGCTCTCGATCACGTCGGGGTAGAGCGTGCCCTGGGCGAGGAAGGCGGCACCACCTGTCCCGAGCGGCGTCGAGGGGCCCAGCTTTTTCGCTTCCGCTTCAAAGACATCGATGAAGGTCTTGCCGATGAACTTGCGCTTGGCCTCCGGGTCGGTGACGCCGGCGAGCCCCGCCAGGAACGCCGCTTCCGCGTTCACATGGACGAGCGGGATGTTGTAGTGGCCGCGGAACAGCCCGACGACCTCGTCCGCCTCGCCGCTACGCAACAGGCCGTGGTCGACGAACACGCAGGTCAGCTGCTCGCCAACGGCCTCGTGGATCAGCACCGCCGCCACCGCCGAATCGACCCCGCCCGACAGCCCGCACAGGACGCGGCCGGTGCCGACCTGCGCGCGGATCTCCGCGATCTTGGCGGCGCGGAACTCGGCCATCGTCCAGTCGCCGGCGAGGCCGCAGACGTGGCGCGCGAAATTGGCGATCAGCCGCGCGCCGTCGGGCGTGTGCGCCACCTCCGGGTGGAACTGGGTGGCGTAATAGCGCCGCGCATCGTCGGCGACGACCGCGATCGGCGAGCCGGGGCTGGTCGCCACCGGGCGGAAGCCGGGCGCGAGGCTGATCACCTTGTCGCCGTGGCTCATCCACACCTGGTGCCGCTCGCCGACCGCCCACAGCCCGTCGAACAGCACGCACTCGTCCGCGACCTCGACGAACGCCTCGCCGAACTCGCCCGCATCGCCGAGCGTCACCGCGCCGCCAAGCTGCTCCATCATCACCTGCTGGCCATAGCAGATGCCCAGCACCGGCACGCCCGACGCGAAGATCGCGTCCGGCACGCGCGGGCTGCCGTCGGTCAGCACGGAGGCGGGGCTGCCGGACAGGATCACGCCGCCCGGCGCCATCCGCCCGAACGCGGCGGCGGCGGCCGTGAACGGCACGATCTCGCTATACACCCCCGCCTCGCGCACCCGCCGCGCGATGAGCTGGGTGACCTGGCTGCCGAAATCGACGATGAGGATGGACTGGGGATGCTGCATGGGCGGCGCATAGCAGATCGGGCCGCCGGGAAAACCGCCCCTCTGGTCGACCGTCAGGCCGCGTGACGCGCGGCCGACGGCAATCCATCATGTTCCAGCGTCGACAGGTCGAACCGGCTGGCGCGACCGAGGTCGATGCCGACGACCGAGCCGTCCGCGGCGATGTCAGCCATCACACCGTCCGCGACCTCGCGGCTGTCCACGCCCGCCACCGCCTGCAACTCGATGTAGAGCGAGTCCGTCTCGGGGTAGTAATGGAGCTTCATGGCCGGCCCTCGCGATAGCCCTGACTCGTACCCGCTCGTCGGCATAGCGGGTCGCCTTCATCGCGGACAGCGGAAGAGCGGACAGCGGAAGACGCACACCTCGCGTAAGCGGACCGTTACAAACGCCCGCCGCGGCAAAGCCGCGTCGTCAGACGTCGCTGAAGCGACGCTGGCCGGGCTTGGCGATCATCTCGGGATCAGCGATGCTGATCCCGAACGCCAAGCTCAGGCCGCCTCGTCATACTCGTCGTCGTTCATCAGCGGGCCCGAGTCCTGGCCCTTCGCCGACACGTCGCGGTCGACGAACTCGATCACCGCCATCGGCGAGGCGTCCGATGCGCGGATGCCGGCCTTGATGACGCGAGTATAGCCGCCCTGCCGACTCGCGTAGCGAGAGGCCAGCACGTCGAACAGCTTGGCGAGCTGCGCCTCGTCGAGCAGCCGCGCATGCGCGAGCCGGCGGTTCGACAGCCCGCCCTTCTTGGCGAGCGTGACGAGCTTCTCGACGTAGGGGCGCACTTCCTTGGCCTTGGCGACCGTGGTGGTGATCTGCTCGTGCTTGATGAGCGCGGCGCTCATGTTGCGGAACAGCGCGATGCGATGGGCAGAAGTACGCTGCAGCTTGCGGCCGCCGACACGATGACGCATTGGGTTGGAGCCTTTCGGGTTCGTCCGGACGCCGTCGCGAGGGTCGCTGGGCACGTCCGGCCAGGCGGAAGGAGCCGCCCGATCGCGCGGTCACTACGCACACGGCTGCCAAAGTCAAGATCGGGTCGCCAGGGGGACGACGCGCGGCATCCACCGCCCCTTCAGCATCAGCGCCCACAACGCCCAGACCATCGCGTCAGCGCGGTCCGGCGACGCCTCGCCTACATAGCCGCCCGCGACGAAGCCGCCCAGTTCCGCCTCCAGCGCGGGGAAGGCGCCGGCGAACCCCGCCTCGCCGCGCTCGAACAGCGCCGCCACCGGCTCGGCGCGCGTGACCTTGGCCCGGCTCGCATGGACCAGCTCGATCGGCAGCCGGGCGCCCATGCCGCCGGGAGCGTGGCGCAGCACCTCGCGCACCATGTCGCCGCCCTGGTTCGCCTCCGCCACCACCCGGTCCGCGCCCCAGTCGTGCGCCGCCTGCGCCACCGCCCGCGCCCAGCCCTCGGGCGAGGGGCGCACCGCCGAGCGATCGTCGAGCACCCACGCCCGCTCCGCCCCCGTCCCCCCGTCCCGCGCCAGCCCTGCCACCACGATCCCGCACGTCCCCGCCGCCGTCGCCGGCGGATCGACCCCGACGACGATCCGCACGAACCCGTGCTCCGCGGGAGGAGTCGCCCGCCGACACCGCTCGATCAGCCACGCCGGCCACAGGCTCCCCTCGCGATCGCCCAGCAGCTCGCCCTCGATCTCCTGCCGCCCCAGCCGCGTGCCGCCATAGGCCGCGTCGATCGCCGCCAGGAACGCCGCCGGCAGGTGGCGGTTGGCGCGGCTCGTGCCGCCGGTGCGCACCGTGTCCGCGGCCGCGAGCAGCCGCGCGAGCGCCGGCTCGGGCGAGGGCGTGGTGGTGACGATCGCGCGCGGCCGCGCGCCGCGGCGCAGCCCGAGCTGCAGCATGTCCCACGTCGCCTGCGCATACCGCCACTTGCCGAGCTCGTCGCACCAGGCGAGATCATGCTCCGGCCCGCGCAGCCGCTGCGGACTGCGCCCGGAGAAGAGCGCGGCCTCCGCGCCGTTTGTCCACTCCAGCGTCCGGTCGGCCGCCCGCCAGCGCGCGATCTCGCCGGGCTTGGCGAGCGTGAGCAGGCCGCTCGGGCCATCGATCATGACGGCGCGCGCGTCGTCGATCGTCGCACCGACGAGCGCGACGCGAAGCCGCTTCGGGTCCGGTGCTGCCCGCACCTGCGCCAACACCCACTCCGCCCCCGCCCGCGTCTTCCCGAACCCGCGCCCGCCCATGATGACCCACGTCCGCCAGTCCCCCGCCGGCGCCGACTGCCCGTCATGCGCCCACTCCCCGAAATCCCACGCCCAGCGGCGCAGCGACGCATCGGGCAGCGAACGGATGACCACCGCCTGCTTCTCTGGGGAGAGGCCGGCGAGGGCGGCGAGCAGCGGGGACATGGGGGGCACTCCTGTGACCGACGTCGGCTTGTTCGTGGGAACCCGATCTTTCCGCACCGGAACCGGGCCAAACAATGCCCCACCACCCCGTCACCCCGGCCGCAGAGCCGGGGTCCCGCTTCTGCTTCGAAGTGCTCTCGTAACGTTAAAGGTCCAGCGCCGCCTGGTTGCCCGCGTCGCCCAGCGCCGCGGCCGCCTTCACCGCATCGGCGCGCGCCATCGGCAGGTCGAGCCGCCGGTTGAACGGTGCGAAAAGCTCAGCCACCGTCACCACCTGCAATCGGTCGTCCTCGCGTTCGAGGAGCTGGTTCTTGTACTTGCCCGCCGCCGCGATCTCGTCCCGCATCGGCTTGGTCGGCATGCCGGTGCAGATCAGGAAGCCGAACTCCGCCTTCTCGCGCTGCCGATCTCTGTTGAGCGTGGCGAGATCGCCGCGATTGCCGGGACGCGACTTGACCTGGAAGATCGCCTTGCCGTTCTCGTTCCTGTCTTTCAGGAAATAGGCAATCCCGTCGACACCGCCGTCCGCGCCCTTCTTCTCGTTGATCCGCGCCTGGTTGCGCGAGTAGGTGAGCACCGCCCACTTCTCGAACTCCTTGCGCGTCTTGTCATCCTTGCGGTTGGCGAGCGCCATGGCTGAGTCATAGTCGCGTGGTACGCCGTCGAGCAGGATGTTCGCTTCCACCGCCGGCCACGTGCCGTTCTTCTCGTAGGTCTTTTCAAAGCGATCGAGGATCAGCGCGATCGATTGATAGGTGACGTCGATGCCGATCCATTTGCGGTTCAGCCGTTGCGCCACCGCGACCGTGGTGCCGCAGCCGCAATAGGCGTCGAGGACCGTGTCGCCTTCGTTGGAGGACGCGTTGATGATGCGTTCGAGGAGGGCTTCGGGTTTTTGGGTGGGGTAGCCAAGGCGTTCGCGGTCGCGAGGAGATAGCCATCTCACGTCAGCGTCAATGCCCCCTTTTCGGCCAAAAACGGTGCCTTCCGAGTACGGTTGAAACGACCAAATGTCAGATGCAGGAGTACCGTCCGCGGGAGTGATGGTGCGCTCGTACATGGGCCATGCCTGACCCTCTATAATTTGGATAAATCCCTTTTCGTAGAGTAGGTCTAGCTTCTCGTGCTGACTAAGACCGGTCGGGTCGATACCAACCTCTTCCCATATTTTACCCGGTACGGCCCAGTGCCGATTTTTTGCAGTGGGATTAAAACCACGCCACGTCTGGCCCGACTCGCCATTACGCACCTCGGACCCAGTAAGGACGTTTCCATAATACGCAGTCTTCCAACTACCATCGCTTTGCTGCGCAAAGTGCTCTTTTACGTGACCAACCATGTATGGAGTCTTTATCTGGTGCCATACATAATCGCCTGATTTAGTGTAATAGAAGATCACGTCGTGAATAGGTGCCCAGCGCCCGGCCTTGTTGTGAGAGCCGGTTCGGCGCCAAATTACTTCATTACGGAAGTCACCCCCCTGCCCGCAGAACACCGCATCCAGCACCAACTTCAGGTAATGCGAGGCGGTCGGATCACAGTGGAGGTAGAAGCTGCCCGTCGGCTTGAGCACGCGATGGATCTCCACGATCCGCAGCGTCATGTGAACGAGGTACGCCAGCAGCGCGCCGTGCCCCAGTACCTTCTCCAGCCCGCGGATCAGCTCGACAGTTTGGGGTGTCCAGTGAACACCTACCCCCCCCCCGCTAAGTCGTTCAATATCAACGATATATTCTAGTCCGTCGGCCGCGTCGTCGCCCCAGCTCCACGTGTCGACGAATGCCTGCGCCTGCGCGCGGTCCTCACCGCCCTGATTGTTGTATATCTGGAAGTAGTTACGCTTGGAGTTGAACGGCGGATCGATGTAGCAAAGGTCCACGCTGCCGCTGGCGATCTTGCGACGAAGAACGTCGAGGTTGTCGCCGTAATAAAGCCGGTTGGTCATCGATGCTCCGTCGCGGGTAGAAGCTGGCGCTTGGTCGCACGTCCGTGCAGCATCCGTAAACCCGGTTCCCGGCGTACTTCGCCAGGTACGAACACCTGCACACCGTTCGTGTCGAGCGCAGTCGAGACACCATGGGCCGGTTTGGGACCATGTCCCTCGACACGCTCGGGACGAACGGACGGTGGGTGCCGGTGCACAGCCGCAATTACCTCACCCACCCAGCGCCCGCACCCGCCGCAGCACCTCCTCGCGCACCTCGTCCATCGACGGTTCCGCGCGCCGCCGGGCCGCGCCGGCATTGCGGGCGTCGAGTTCGCCCTTCGCTTCCGCGCGGTGGGCCTTCCAGAGGATCAGCGCCTGATCGATCGTCATCGCGGCCGCGTCGCGGAACAGCGCTCGGTCGGGAGCGGCCGGGCCCGCGATCGGCGGCGCGGTGTCGGGCGGGTCGAGCGTGTCGGCGGCGGCGCGCAGCAGGCCCTCCTCCAGCCGCTCCCACCCCTCACGCAAGGCCGCGCGCCAGCGATCGGCGAAACCCGGCCACTTCGCCTTGCGGGCGTAGAGCGCGGTCGTCGACATGCCCACCGCCGCCGCCGCGCCGCGGACGTTGCCGGTGGCGGCGAGCTCCTGAAGGAACAGCTGCTCCTTGCCCGCCGACCAGCGGCCATGCCCCGCCGGCTGGATGCGGGACCGTCCGTCGCGGCGCGCGCACACCACCTCGTCTGGCTGGAGCACGGGCTCGGCCCGGCTCAGGCGCACGACGCCCCGGTCGCGCGCGCGGACCCAGGCGGCGGCGAAGGCCGGATCGCGCCTGCGGGCAGCGTGCACGCTCGACGCACTGATGCCCGCCTCGCGCGCAGCATTCGCGATGCAAAGCCCCCTGGCGAGCGCGCGCAGGAAGGCAACCCGCCAGGTGGCAGGGGCTCGTGGTCTCATGATCTGGGAACTCCCGGTCGCTGAGGCGGTTGTCGGATGTTCTTGTTTTGTACCGATAGAGCGTGACGCTGTCAAGGCCGAGCCGCACGAGGCTAAGCACAGCTTAGCCACGAGACGGCGACAGCCCGGCCAGCGGGCGGGGAGGCGGCGCAAGCCGCGGCACCGACCCGTCTGACGTGTTGGTGCGGCTTCGCCGCGCCAGCCTTCTTCGTCGCGGCGGAGCCGCGTCGTCCCACGGGTGGACTTGGGGCCACGGCAAAAGGCCAGAAGGCAGGCAAGAAGAAACCCCGCCGCTTTCGCGACGGGGTCGTCGGACGGGTCGGGGTTGCGGCTTTGCCGCTCCACCGCCCGCCGGCCGTGATAGTCGCCGAGGCGCGGATTAGCTGCGCTAATCCGCTGCGACTATCCCATAATCTCCTGCTCCAGCCTTTTCGCCATCTCCTCGATGTTCTCCGGCGGCCAGCCCGGGATCTCCATCCCCAACCTGAGCCCCATCGACGACAGCACCTCCTTGATCTCGTTCAGCGACTTGCGGCCGAAGTTCGGCGTCCGCAGCATCTCCGCCTCCGTCTTGCCGACCAGGTCGCCGATGTAGATGATGTTGTCGTTCTTCAGGCAATTGGCGCTGCGCACCGACAGTTCGAGCTCGTCCACCTTCTTGAGCAGGTACCGGTTGATCTGCTGCGTGTCGCCGGTGATCTCGCCCACCGGCTGCGCCGCCGCGGGCTGGCCCACCGGCGCGCTGCGCGGCATCGAGGCGTCGTCGAACTGCACGAACAGCGCGAGTTGGTCCTGCAGGATGCGGCCGGCATAGCCCACCGCATCGTCCGGGCTGATCGTCCCGTCCGTCTCGACCGTCAGCGTCAGCCGGTCGTAGTCGAGGTCCTGGCCCACGCGCGTCGGATCGACCTTGTAGCTCACCTGGCGCACCGGCGAATACAGCGCGTCCACCGGGATCAGCCCAATCGGCGCATCCGCCGGCCGGTTGGCGACCGCCGCGACATAGCCCTTCCCGATGTCGGCGGTCAGCTCCATGTTGAGCGTCGCGCCCTCGTCGAGGTGGCAGATCACCAGATCCTTGTTCATCACCTCGATGTCGCCCGACACCGCGATGTCGCCCGCCTTCACCGTCGTCGGACCGGTCGCCGACAGCTGCAGCCGCTTGGGGCCCTCGCCCTGCATCCGCAGCGCGATCTGCTTCACGTTCAGGACGATGTCGGTCACGTCCTCGCGAACGCCCGCCAGCGAGCTGAACTCGTGCAGCACGTTCTCGATCTTGATCGACGTGACCGCCGCGCCCTGCAGCGACGACAGCAGCACGCGCCGCAGCGCGTTGCCCAGCGTCAGGCCGAAGCCCCGCTCCAGGGGCTCGGCGACGAAGGTCGCACGCCGCCTGGGATCGCCGCCGGGCTTGCGCTCCAGGCCGCTCGGCTTCTTCAGTTCCTGCCAGTTTTTTGCGTTGACGGACAAGCTCATGTCCCCTGCGTTGGGCCTGCCCCGCGGGTGCGGAAGGAGGCCGGGATAGGAAGGCGCGCCGGCTCGTCAGCCGGCCCGGTAGGCGTGGGTGCGGGTTAAACGCGACGCCGCTTGGACGGGCGGACGCCGTTGTGCGGGATGCTCGTCACGTCGCGGATCGAGGTGATCTGGAAGCCGACCGACTGGAGCGCGCGAAGCGCCGATTCGCGGCCGGAGCCCGGGCCCTTGACCTCGACCTCCAGCGTGCGGACGCCGTGCTCCGACGCCTTCTTGCCCGCGTCCTCAGCCGCGACCTGCGCGGCGTACGGCGTCGACTTGCGCGAGCCCTTGAACCCCATCGTGCCGGCGGACGACCAGCTGATCGTGTTCCCCTGCGCGTCGGTGATGGTAATCATCGTGTTGTTGAAGCTGGCGTTGACATGAGCGACGCCCGAAGTGATGTTCTTGCGCTCGCGGCGGCGAATACGCTGTGGTGCTTGTGCCATGATAGTCCTGACCTGTACTTAGCTGAGCCGGGCGACATTGCTGCCGCGATTTGCGAGAAGTAAGCTGCCCTTGCGGAGAGCTTACTTCTTCTTGCCGGCGATCGGCTTGGCCTTGCCCTTGCGGGTGCGTGCGTTGGTGTGCGTGCGCTGGCCGCGGACCGGCAGGCCACGACGATGGCGCAGGCCGCGATAGCAGGCGAGGTCCATCAGCCGCTTGATGTTCATCGCCGTCTCGCGACGCAGATCGCCCTCGACCGTGTGGTCGGCGTCGATCGTCTCGCGGATCTGGAGGACCTCCTGATCGGTCAGATCCTGCACCCGTCGCTCGGGCGCGATGTTCAGCTTGGTGGTGATGGCCTTGGCCTTCGTCGCGCCAATGCCATGGATGTAGGTCAGCGCAATGATGACGCGCTTGTTGGTCGGGATATTAACGCCCGCGATTCGTGCCATAAATGTATCTCCCAGCTCCACAGGCGCGGCATGGCAGCCAGCCCATCTCTTCGCGTAAGACCCGACCAGACCAGCTCCTCACACATGCATCACGCACAAATGCGGCGAACGCCATGAAGCGTCACCGGAAGCCGGTTGTTAGGACGACGGCCGAGTAGATGCGGACAGGGGCCGTGTCAAGCAACCGGTGTTCGCGTTTGAGATGTGAGCCACCACCGCCGTGCGGCAACGGCCGTCCATATCGTCTCGACGACTCCAAAGGGCCAAGCTCCCTGAAGGAAGCCGTACAAGGCGCTCATCACGCATCCGACTGCAAACCCCAGAGTCCACGCAGGCGCGCGCCTCTCCAGCATGTAACACAACAGCGTGAAGCTGACCGCGAAGAGCCCAAACAACGATAAGATCGACATATGGCCTACCTGCCCAATCGCGCGTCAGCCCGCCAGCACGATCCGCGCGACCAGGCCCGGTGCATTGTCCGCCAGCTCGAACCGTCCGCCATGCAATCGCGCCACTGCTTCGATCAATGCCATGCCGAGCCCAGCCCCAGGGGTCGACCGCGCCGCGTCCAGACGTCCGAACCGACGCCGCGCCTGGGCGCGGTCGGCAGCCGCGATGCCAGGCCCGCGGTCCTCCACCTGCACCATCACCTCACCGTCGTGCTGCGCCTCGGCGAGTCTTAGCATTACTTCGCCACCGGTCGCTCCATGATAGATAGCGTTATCTAGAAGGTTGGTGATCGCCTGGCTCACGAGCTCGCGGTGCATCGATAGCGGCGCTGGTCGTGAATCGATTGCGACCCGAAAGCGCAGGCCTGCGTCCTCGACGACAGGCGCATACAGTTCGCCCAACTCTTCTACCAGTGCCGCCGTGTCGACGCGAATGAACCGATCCCGCGTTGATGCCTCCGAACGGCTGATCTCGATGAGCGTCGAGAGCATGCGCAACACCAAATCCGTCTCTCCCAACAGCCCGGCTAATGCTGCCTCGCGTTGCGCGGGATCGTTGGTGAGTAACGCCGTTTCCGTCTTTGTACGCAACCGTGCGAGCGGCGACCGCAGA
Organism: uncultured Sphingomonas sp.; assembly: GCF_964237335.1. Taxonomy (NCBI): domain Bacteria; kingdom Pseudomonadati; phylum Pseudomonadota; class Alphaproteobacteria; order Sphingomonadales; family Sphingomonadaceae; genus Sphingomonas; species uncultured Sphingomonas sp. The sequence continues at coordinate 37,589 of NZ_CAXSHM010000023.1, read as the reverse complement.
TCGTGTGCCAGCCCATCGGTAACAACGCGCAACTCACCCATCACCTGTTCCAGCTTAGCGAGCATCGCGTTCAGCCTTCCCGCCAGACGGTCGAACGCATCGCCACCGCCGGCTACCAGCGCGACGCGGCGCGACAAATCGCCCTGCCCGGCGTGGTCCACCACTGCCGCGATCCGGTCGAGCCGCTTGCCGACATATCGTGCCACCACCAGTCCGGCGGCGATCCCAAGCAAAGGAGCGAGCAGCATCGACAACAGCAACGCGCGTTCCAACGCGCGATCCTCCTCCACCACCAGATCAAGCGTGCGGCTGACCAGGAGCCAGCTGCCGTCGATCCTGCGCACGATATAGCCCGCATCCCTTGTCGCCCACCAACTGTCACGGGCAATATGCGCGATGTGGAACCCGGTTTGCCGGACCGGCGAGATGGTAAGCTGCGTTGGGCCGAAGCCGCCTATCCGTTTACCTGCACCATCGAACAGCAGCACGGCGAGCGAAGGATCGTTTGCCGCGTCCGCATCAGCCATCGCGGCCCGAAGGGCGACGATCCCGCCCGAGCGGTAACCAGCGATCAACGTGTCCGCTTGCTCGATCAACTCGCGCCGTACGGCGGCGACGGCTTCCTCATGCGTCTGCCGGGACACGAAGAGGAGTAGAACAACGCTGGTCACAAGCGCCAGCGCAATCGACAATAGCGCGATCCGGGTGGTGATCGACAGCCGCACCGGCGAGTTCAGGCCTCGACGGACAACCGGTAACCGGCGCCTCGCACCGTGTGCAGGATCGGCGTCGGGAACCCGTCCTCAAGTTTGCGACGAAGGCGGCCGATGTGGACGTCGACAACGTTCGATCCGGGGTCGAAATGGTAGTTCCAGATTTTCTCCAGCATCATTGTGCGCGTCACAACTTCACCTGCGTGACGAGCGAGATACTCAAGGATATTGAACTCTCGTGCGCCGAGTGCGATGCTCCGGCCTGCCCGATGGACGCTTCGCGCCAGCAGGTCGATCTCCAAATCGCCCACCGCCAATCGCGTGCGCGGTGCTTCACCGCCCAGGCGATCGGATCGACGCACCAGCGCCTCGATCCGTGCGGACAACTCGGCAAAGGAGAAAGGCTTGCACAGGTAATCATCTGCGCCGGCTTTCAAGCCATCAACGCGGTCATCGACCGTCGTCAGCGCCGAGAGCATCAGTACCGGCACCGAAATGCCGGCTCCGCGGATCGCGCTGACCATCGCGATACCGTCGAGCCCGGGCAACATCCGGTCCGCTACCACCAGATCAAAGATGCCCTCGCTGGCAAGGAACAAGCCATCGCGCCCGTCGCGGCATGCTTCCACAGCATATCCGGCTTCTCCGAGCCCCTTCTGTAGGTAGCTGGTGGTGACAGGGTCGTCCTCAACGATCAGGATCTTGCGGCTCATAGAGACAGGCCTTCCAGGTGGGGCTGAGGCCCTTCGAAAATCATGCAGCCCGCAACCGGCGGGATCCTCTGCCGACCACGAAGCTTCCGGTAACAAGAGAACTAAACAACGATCAACTGACGGTCAGGTTACTCACCGAGCCTTAGATGACCGGTAGTCCGATGGACTGCATTGCTCTGTGACGCGTCAATGACGACCGTGTCATCCCGAGTTGTACGGGACAAAATGCTAATTAGTGAGCCAAACGGTCGTCTAGGATAGCGCCAATAGCCCGCGCGACATCGTCAATGTGCGCCATACCATCCACGCGACGAACCAACTTCCGTGCTTCGTAGATCGGCAAGATCGGCGCCGTTTTCGCGCGATATTCCGCCATCCGGATTGCTACCGTGTCCGCGTTGTCGTCCGGACGTCGCCTGAAGTCGGTCGACGCGCAAACATCACATACCCCAGGAACGACGGGCTTCTTGAACGCATCGTGGTAACCCTCGCCGCAATGTCCACAAGTGAAGCGACCCACGACTCTCTCGGTCAGCGCCGCCTCGTCGACATCGAGCTCGATCACATAGTCAAGTGCCCTCCCGCGCTCCTCTAGCAACAGGTCAAGCGCAGCCGCCTGCTGGGCGGTCCGGGGGAAGCCGTCGAAGATCACGCCGGCATCCGTATCGCCCAGATCGAGCCGCTCGCCGATCAGAGCCGAGACGATCGCGTCGGATACCAACTCGCCCGCCGCCATCACTGCCTTGGCCTTCAGCCCGACCGGCGAACCCGATCGCACAGCAGCGCGCAGCATGTCGCCGGTCGACAATTGCACCATGCCGCGCTCGGTCACCAACCGCCCGGCCTGTGTTCCCTTGCCCGCGCCTGGCGGCCCCAACAGAATGATGTTCATCCCCGATCCCCTTTTCGTCCGGTCGGCTGTCTCGCCCCGATGCCAGCCTAGCGCAGTCGTGCGCCCTTCAACTTTGCCTTCTTCATCAAGTCGCCATATTGGTGCGCCAGCAAGTGCGACTGTATCTGCGTCACCGTATCCATCGTCACGTTGACGACGATCAGCAGGCTCGTACCACCCAGATAAAAGGGGATCTGAAGCGCAGACACCAAATACTCGGGCAACAGGCAGATGATGGCAAGATAGCCCGCGCCGATCACCGTGATACGCGTCAGTACATAGTCGAAATACGTCTCGGTATTCTTACCGGGCCGGATACCGGGCACGAAACCGCCGTATCGCTTCAGATTGTCGGCCGTCTCTTCAGGATTGAACACGACGGCAGTGTAGAAGAACGAGAAGAACACGATGCCCGCGCCGTAAAGCAGCATGTACACGACGCTGCCGTGCTGGAGATACTGGTTCAGCGTGATGATCAGGCTGCCCCACCACGTGTCGGGGTTGGCCGTCTGCTTGCCCGCGAACTGCGTGATGGTCAGCGGCATCAGCAACAACGACGAGGCGAAGATCGGCGGGATGACGCCCGCGGTATTGATCTTGAGCGGCAGGTGGCTGCGCTCCGCCTGCATGCCGCGCTGCGTCTGGCGCTTGGGATACTGAATCAGGATCCGTCGCTGGGCGCGCTCCATGAAACAGATGAACAGGATCAGGAATGCGACCGCCACGACGATACCGATCAGCCGGCCCGCGTCCACCGAGCCCGACCGCCCACCCTCGAGCAGATTGTACAGGGTCGTGGGCAGGTTCGCGACGATACCGGCCATGATGATCAGCGATACGCCGTTGCCGATACCGCGACTGGTGATCTGCTCGCCGATCCACATCAGGAACATCGTGCCGCCGATCAACGAGACCACCGCCGCGATGCGGAACGTCATGCCCGGGTCTACCACCGCCTGCACACCGGAATTGCGTCCCAACGCCTCGAGCCCGACGGCGATGAAATAACCCTGAACCGCCGTCAGCGCGACCGTGCCGTAGCGGGTATATTGGTTCAGCCGCTTTCGCCCGCTCTCGCCCTCCTTCTTCATCGTGGCGAGATGCGGGACCAGCGACGTCGCAAGCTGAACCACGATCGAGGCGGTGATGTAGGGCATCACGCCCAGCGCGATCAGGCTCATCCGCTTGAGCGAACCGCCCGAAAAAGTGTTGAAGAAGTCGAGCACACCGCCGGTCGTCTGCTGGCTCAGGATGCCAAGCTGCGTCGGATCGACGCCAGGCAGCGGCACATAGGAGAGCAGGCGGAAGACGATCAGCGCCCCGATGGTGAACCACAACCGCTTCTTGAGGTCGGTCGCCTGCGCGAACTTCGCCAGGCTGATGCTTTGCTGCATGCGATCGGCGGCGGTTGCCATTGGTGCTACTATCCTGAAACCAGAAGCGGCGGGATGCGTCTCGATCCGCTCCCGCCGCTCATATAGGCGCGCAAGGCACCTTGTCTAATCGTGAACCCGACGGCGCCGGTATAAGACCGTTACGCCTTGAAAGACGCCTTGTGCGCCTGGCGCTCCTTGTACTTCACGCCCTTCTTCGCCGCAGCCTTCTCGGCGGCGGGAACGACCACCAGCACCTCGAGCGATCCGCCCGCAGCCTCCACCGCAGCGCGCGCGCCGGCCGACACGCCGGAAACGACGAACGCCAGCTTCGCCGAGAACCCACCTTTGCCAAGCAGGCGAACACCGTCCTTGCCGCCACGCGCGAGACCGGCCGCCTTCAACACAGCATGATCCACGGTCGCGGTCGCGTCGATCGTCCCGGCGTCGAGCGCCTTTTGGATCGCGCCCAAGTTCACCTCGGCGAAGTCCTTGGCAAAGATATTGTTGAAGCCGCGCTTCGGCAGACGCATGTGCAGCGGCATCTGGCCGCCCTCGAAGCCGGCGATCGACACGCCCTCGCGGCTCTTCTGGCCCTTCTGGCCACGCCCGCCGGTCTTGCCCTTGCCGGAGCCGATGCCACGTCCGACCCGCATCCGGGACTTGCGGGCACCGTCATTGTCGCGGAGTTCGTTCAGTTTCATGGGATGCACTCGCTTTCGCTATGGTCGCGCTGAATGAGAATAAGGGGGCACATAGCCCCCTTGTGTTAACGTGTCACGATGATCGAAGGCTCAGCCCTCGACGGCCACCATGTGCTGCACCTTGCGGATCATCCCGCGAACCTCGGGGCTGTCCTCCAGCTCCGAGACCTTGTGCATCTTGTTGAGGCCCAGACCGACCAGCGTCGCGCGCTGATCGGAAGTGCGGCGGATCGGCGAACCGGTCTGCCTGATCTTGATCGTCGCCATGTGCTTACTCCGTGACCATCGCCGCTTCGGCCTCGGCCGTTGCAGCACCAGCGCCCACACCACGACCCAGCAGGTCGGCGATCTTCTTGCCGCGCCGCTGCGCCACCGCCTTAGGGCTCGTCTGGTCGCCCAGCGCCTCGAAGGTCGCGCGGATCATGTTGTAGGGGTTGGACGTGCCAACCGATTTGGTGACCACATCGGCGACGCCGAGCGACTCGAATATAGCGCGCATCGGACCACCAGCGATGATTCCCGTGCCCTGCGGTGCCGAGCGCAACGTGACGCGGCCAGCACCGAAATGGCCGTTCGCGTCGTGATGCAGCGTGCGCCCATCCTTGAGCGGCACGCGGACCATCGCCTTCTTGGCGGCTGCCGTGGCCTTGGAAATCGCCTCGGGCACCTCACGAGCCTTGCCATGGCCGAAGCCGACACGGCCTTTGCCGTCTCCCACCACGACCAAAGCCGCGAAGCCGAAGCGCTTGCCGCCCTTAACGGTCTTCGAGACGCGGTTGATGTGGACCAGCTTCTCGATCAGCTCCTCGCCGCCGTCATCCGATCCGGGGCCGCCACGACCACGATTGTCGCGACCGCCACGACCACCATCACGCCCGCCGCGCTGACCGCCGGGACCACTACGGCCGCGATTGCCACCACCGCCTCCGCCAGGACCGCCGCGACCACGACCGCCACCCTGGCCTTGATAACCGCCACCTGCATTGCCGCCGGTGTTAGCGCCAGCATCGCTGACGGGAGCCTCGACCGCGGCAGGATTGCCGGGCTGAGACTGGATATCATTTGCGTCCGCCATTCTAGAACTCCAAACCCGCCGCGCGCGCGGCCTCGGCCAGCGCCTTGACGCGACCGTGGAACAGGAAACCACCACGATCGAACACGACCCGCGTCACGCCGGCAGCGACCGCCGCCTCTGCGACACGCCGACCGACTTCCGTCGCTGCCGCGATGTTGGCGCCCGACTGATCGCGAGCCGTCAGCGTCGACGCCGAAGCGACCGTGTGACCGGCCTCATCGTCGATGATCTGAGCATACATGTGCTTGCCCGAGCGGTGGATAGACAGGCGCGGACGGCCACCGCCCCGGGCACGAAGCGCGGTGCGGTTGCGGCGGCGCCGCTTCTCGAACAGGGAAAGACCCTTGGTCATCACTTCTTCTTCCCTTCCTTGCGGAAGATGAACTCGCCATCGTACTTGATGCCCTTGCCCTTGTAGGGCTCCGGCTTCCTCCATTGGCGGATCTCGGCGGCCAGCTGGCCCACCTTCTGCTTGTCCGCGCCGCTGATCTCGACGGTGGTGTTGTCGGGCGTCTTCACCTCGATGCCTTCGGGCACCGCGATGTCGACGTCGTGGCTGTAGCCGAGCTGCAGCTTTAGATTGCGGCCCTGAGCGTTGGCACGATAGCCGACGCCGGTGATGAGGAGCTTCTTGGTGAAGCCGGTCGTCACGCCTACGATCAGGTTCTCGACCATGGTACGCTGCATGCCCCAAAAGGCCTGCGCGCGACGCGTGTCGTTCGCGGGAATGACGGAGATGTTGCCACCCTCGACGGTGTAACTGATCTCCTCGCGTAACGGCATGGTCAGCGTCCCCTTGGGACCTTTCACGCTGATCAGACCGCCATCGATGGTCGCAGTGACGCCGACCGGAACCGGGACCACCTTCTTGCCGATGCGGCTCATCAGAATACCTCCGCCAGCACTTCGCCACCGACGTTCTGCTCACGCGCTTCGGCATCCGAAAGCACGCCGCGGGGCGTCGAGACGATGGTGATGCCCAGGCCGTTCATGACGCGCGGCAGCTCCTGGCTGCCCGAGTAGACGCGGCGGCCCGGACGGGACACGCGCGCCACATGCTTGATCGCGGGCTGGCCCTCGAAATACTTGAGCTCGATGCGCACGCCGGCGGCAGGGCCCATCTGCTCCTCGGCATAGCCGCGGATGTAGCCCTCGCGCTGGAGCACGTCCAACACGCGGGTCTTGAGCTTGGACGAGGGCGAGAGGACAGAATCCTTCTTCGCGCGCTGGCCGTTGCGGATACGGGTGAGCAGGTCACCCAGAGGATCAGTCACTGCCATGATGGTTCCTTACCAGCTCGACTTGGTGACGCCGGGGATCAGGCCCTTGTTGGCCAGATCGCGCAGCATGACGCGGGCGAGACGGAACTTGCGGTAATAAGCACGCGGGCGGCCCGTCAACTCGCAGCGATTGCGGATGCGGGTCGGGTTCGCATTGCGGGGCAGCTCGGCCATCTTCAGCCGCGCGATCAAACGTTCGCCGTCGTCGAGCGATTTGTCGTTCGCCTGTGCCTTCAGCTTCGCATATTTCGGCGCATACTGTTTCACCAGCTTCTTGCGCCGCTCGTTCTTGTTGATCGAACTCAGTTTCGCCATGGACTTAAGCTCTCTTCTTTCTACTCGGCGCTATGCCAACTGACGTCAGCATAGCGATACTGGTTACGCTGCCTTCTTCTCGTCGGCGGCCTGCTCCTGCGGGAACGGGAAACCGAACAAACGGAGCAGCTCACGCGCCTCGTCATCCGTCTTCGCCGTCGTCGTCACGATCACATCCATCCCGCGCACCTTGTCGACCCGATCATAGCTGATCTCGGGGAACACGATCTGCTCCTTCAGGCCGCAGGCATAATTGCCCCGCCCGTCGAAACTCTTGGGGTTTAACCCACGAAAGTCGCGCACGCGCGGCAGAGCGATAGTGACGAAGCGATCGAGGAACTCGTACATCCGCTCGCGGCGCAGCGTTACCTTCACACCAATCGGCATGTGCTCGCGCAGCTTGAACTGCGCAATCGACTTCTTCGCCTTCGTGATAACAGGCTTCTGCCCGGCGATCAGCTCCAGCTCGGATGCGGCGTTGGTCACGAGCTTCTTGTCGTTCACGCCCTCACCGACGCCCATGTTCAGCACGATCTTGTCGAGCCGGGGCACTTCGAGCTTGTTCTTATAGCCGAACTTCTCCGTCATAACCGCGGCGATACGCTCGTCATAGATGCCCTTGAGACGGGGCACGTACCGGTCAGCCATCGATCTTCTCCCCGGTCTTCACGGCGACCCGAACCTTCTTGCCGTCCTGCGTCTCGAAGCGGACGCGCGTCGGCTTGCCGTCCGCGGTGACGTGCGCCACCTTGGAGACGTGCAGCGGCGCTTCGATCTTCTCGAGGCCACCCTGCGGGTTCGTCTGCGTCGGCTTCCGGTGGCGGGTCGCGACGTTGACGCCGCCGACGATTACCTTCTGGTCCTTCGGGCTAGCGAGCGTGACAGTGCCGGTCTTGCCCTTGTCCTTGCCCGACAGGACGATGACCTGATCGCCCTTCTTGATCCGCATCTTGACCTTAGCGGTGGTGGCCTGGGCCGACATCACAGCACCTCCGGCGCGAGGCTGATGATCTTCATGTGCTTCTTGCCACGCAATTCGCGCACTACCGGCCCGAAGATGCGGGTGCCGATCGGTTCCTCGTTCTTGTTGACCAGCACGGCGGCGTTGCCGTCGAAGCGGATGGTCGAGCCGTCCGCGCGATGGATGTCCTTGGCGGTGCGGACGATGACGGCGCGATGCACGTCACCCTTCTTCACCTTGCCCCGCGGCTGAGCCTCCTTGATGGACACCACGATGATGTCGCCGACGCTCGCCGTGCGGCGCTTGGAGCCACCCAGCACCTTGATGCACTGAACCCTCTTGGCGCCGCTATTGTCCGCGACGTCGAGATTGGATTGCATCTGGATCATGAACCCAGTCCTTCTCGCTTGGGGTGGATACCGACCCAGCCCCGCCTAAAATAATGACCCCCGGTGCAGGCCGATCCACTTGGGACGACCGCACCAGGGTGAAGCGGGCCGTTAGCCCCTTCCTCGCCGGAACGCAACGTTCCGGCTCACTGGTTACGCGTCCACGTCCACGCGCTCAGGCGTCGCATGGGTGTTGACCCGGTCGACGACCTTCCACGTCTTCAGCTTCGAAATCGGCGCGGTCTCTTCGATCCGCACCGTCTCGCCCTGCTTGAACTCGTTCGCCTCGTCATGAGCATGATACTTCTTCGAGCGGCGGATAATCTTGCCGTAAAGCGGATGCTTCACCTTCCGCTCGACATTAACCACCACCGTCTTGTCTCCCTTGTCGGAAACGATCAGGCCGGTCAGCACGCGCTTTGGCATGTGCTTGGTCCTCTTACTTGGCCGACGCGGCGACGGAGCGCTGCGCCTGCATGGTCTTGATGCGGGCGATGTCGCGACGGACCTCACGCACGCGGCTTGGCTTCTCGAGCTGGTTTGTCGCCGCCTGAAAGCGCAGATTGAACTGCTCGCGCTTCAGGTTGCCCAGGTTCTCGACGAGCTGGTCGTCGCTCTGGCCGGTGAAATCGATCTTCGTCTTCGCCATCTCACTCGCCTCCCAAATGCGAGGTGTCACCCAGGCGGGCCACGACCTTGACCTTGATCGGCAGCTTCATCGCCGCGCGCTCGAACGCCTCGGCGGCTAGCTTGCCGTCGATCCCGTCCACTTCGAACAGGATGCGGCCCGGCTTCACCCGCGCGACCCAGAACTCGGGCGCACCCTTGCCCGAGCCCATGCGGACTTCCGCCGGCTTGCTCGACACCGGCACGTCCGGGAAGATGCGGATCCAGAGGCGCCCCTGACGCTTCATATGCCGCGTGATCGCGCGGCGTGCCGCCTCGATCTGACGCGCCGTGATCCGCTCCGGCTCCATGGCCTTGAGGCCATAGGCGCCGAAGTTCAGGTCCGTGCCACCGGGCGCTTTGCCGTGGATACGGCCCTTGTGCGCCTTGCGGAACTTGGTTTTCTTTGGCTGCAGCATGTCTGTTCCTGCCCCTTAGCGGCGATCGTCGCGCGCGGGGCGCACGCCGGAGGTCTGGGCTTCCATCATCAGCCGGTCCTGCGCCATCGGATCATGACCCAGAATCTCGCCCTTGAAGACCCAAACCTTGACGCCACAGACGCCATAGGACGTGTGCGCCTCGGCTTCGGCGTAATCGATGTTGGCGCGAAGCGTGTGCAACGGCACCCGGCCCTCGCGATAGCTCTCGGACCGCGCGATCTCGGCGCCGCCCAAGCGGCCACCGCAATAAACGCGGATGCCGTCGGCACCGAGCCGCATCGCGGACTGCACCGCGCGCTTCATGGCGCGGCGGAACGCAATCCGGCGCTCCAGCTGATCGGCGATGCCTTGCGCCACCAGCCGTGCGTCGACCTCGGGCTTCCGGATCTCAACGATGTTGAGCGATACGTCCGACGACGTCATTGAGCCGATCTTCTTGCGAAGCTTCTCGATGTCCGCGCCCTTCTTGCCGATGATCACGCCCGGGCGCGCGGCATAGACGGAGATGCGGCAGAGCTTGGCCGGACGCTCGATCACCACCTTGGAGATCGCCGCCTGCGGCAGCGTCTTCATGATGTACTGGCGGATCCTCAGATCCTCCAGCAACAGCCGGCCATAGTCCGCGCCTTCGGCGAACCAGCGACTGTCCCAGGTACGGTTGATCTGCAACCGCATCCCGATCGGATTGCTCTTATGACCCATTACGCTTCTTCCTGCTCGCGCACGACGATGCGCAGTCGGCTGAATGGCTTGACGATGCGGGTCGATTTGCCGCGGCCGCGCGTTGCGAACCGCTTCATGCTGATCGACTTTCCCACCGACGCTTCGGCGACGACGAGCGCGTCGACATCGAGATTGTGGTTGTTCTCCGCATTGGCGATCGCCGACGCCAGGACCTTGCGCGCATCGACCGCCATGCCCTTCGTCGAGAAGGCCAGGATGTTCATCGCGTCGCCGACCTTGCGGCCACGGATCAGCGCGGCGACGAGGCCGAGCTTCTGCGCGGAACCGCGGATCTGAGTGCCGACCGACAACGCCTCGTTGTCGGCGACCTTGCGGGGGGAGACTGGCTTGCTCATCAGCGCTTGCCCTTCTTGTCGGCCGCGTGGCCCGGGAAGTAGCGCGTCGGCGCGAACTCGCCGAGCTTCATGCCGACCATCTCTTCGTTGACCGACACCGGCACGAACTTGCGGCCGTTGTACACGTTGAACGTCAAGCCGACGAACTGCGGCAGGATCGTGGAGCGGCGCGACCAAGTACGGATCGGCGATCGACTACCGGCGTCTTGCGCGGTCTCTGCCTTCTTGAGCAGGCTCAGTTCGACGAACGGGCCTTTCCAGACTGAACGAGCCATATCAGCCCTTCCTCTTAGTCGAGTGACGCGACCGGATGATCATCTTGTCGGTCGACTTGTTGTGACGGGTGCGGGCACCCTTCGTCGGCTTGCCCCACGGCGTGACCGGGTGACGGCCGCCCGAGGTACGACCTTCGCCGCCGCCATGCGGATGGTCGACCGGGTTCTTGGCGACGCCGCGCGTCAACGGGCGCTTGCCCATCCAGCGCGAACGACCCGCCTTGCCGAGGTTCTGGTTCTGGTTGTCAGGGTTGGACACGGCGCCGATCGACGCCATGCAATCGGCGTGGATGTACCGCTGCTCACCCGATCCCAGCCGCACGATCACCATGCCGCGATCACGACCGACGACCTGAACGTACGTGCCGGCGGACCGTGCGATCTGACCGCCCTTGCCCGGCTTCATCTCCACATTGTGGACGATGGTGCCGACAGGGACCTGGCCCAGCTCCATGGCGTTACCCGGCTTCACGTCCGTGCGCTTGGCCGCGACCACCTTGTCGCCGACGCCGAGGCGCTGCGGTGCGATGATATAGGCCTGCTCGCCGTCGCCATAGCTCACCAGCGCGATGAACGCGGTGCGGTTGGGATCATATTCGAGCCGCTCGACCGTACCCTCGACGTCCCACTTGCGGCGGGTGAAGTCGATGTATCGGTACTTCTGCTTGTGACCGCCCGCGATGCCGCGGCTGGTCACCTGGCCCTTATTGTTGCGGCCACCAGACTTGTTCTTGCCCTCGGTCAACGCCTTAATTGGCCGACCCTTCCAGAGCGCGGACTTGTCTACCAGCACCAGGCCACGCTGGGCCGGGCTGGTCGGGTTATATTGCTTCAGCGCCATATCAAGCGATCCCCGTCGTCACGTCGATCGACTGGCCATCCGCCAGCGTCACGATCGCCTTCTTCACGTCGGACTTCGTGTAGGGCGTACCCTTCCACTTCTTGGTCTTGCCCTTCTGGACGAGCGTGTTCACACCCGTCACCTTCACGTCGAACAAAGCCTCGACCGCCGCCTTGATCTGCGGCTTGGTCGCATCGTTCGACACGCGGAAGACCGCCGCGTTCTGCTCAGACAGCAACGTCGCCTTCTCGGTGATGTGCGGTGCGACGATCACGTCATAATGACGCACGTCCACCGACTTGCTCGGCTTAGCCATTAGTTGGCCCCTCCCGGGAGGGCGAAGCGCGCCTCCAGCTTCTCGACCGCGGCGCGGGTGAGCACCAGCGTGTCATGCTTCAGAATGTCGTACACATTGGCTCCAGCTGCCGGCAACACGTTGACCTGCTGAAGGTTGCCCGCGGCTAGCGCGAAGCTCGTCTCGACCGAATCGCCGTCGATCACCAGCGCTGTCTTGCCGAACGGCAGCTTGGCAAGATCGCCCTTAAGCGTCGTGGTCTTGCCGCCTTCGACAACCAGGCTGTCCATGATGACCAGCGTGCCCGCCTTGGCATGGCTGCTGAGCGCCATCTTCAGGCCGAGCGCGCGAACCTTCTTGTTGAGGCCCGGGTTGAAGTCACGGACGCGGGCGCCATGCGCCTTGCCGCCGCCGATGAACACCGGCGCACGCCGATCACCGTGACGGGCAGTACCGCCGCCCTTCTGGCGTCCGAACTTCTTGCCCGTGCGGGCGACGTCGGCGCGCTCGCGCGTGCCGCGCGCGGTGCCGCGACGCTTCTCGAGCTGCCAGGTGACGACGCGGTGGAGGATATCGGCGCGCGGGTCGAGGCCGAAGACCTCGTCGTTCAACTCGATATCGCCGCCAGCCTCACCGGTGAACGACGTGTATGGGATCTTCATGGATCAGCCCTCCTGGCCGGGGGTGAGGTCGGCCGGCGGAACGCTGCCCGGGTCGACTTCGCCCGCGCCATGCGCATCGGATGCCGCGACGCCGGCTGCGACTTCCTCGGCGCTCGGATCATGCGGCAACTCGTGGACGGCGGCCGGCGCGATCTCCGCGACGTGCGGCTGCTCGTTATGCTCGGGCGCCCGGATCGCGGCAGGCAACGGCGCGTCGGCATGACGCGCGACCTTCACCGCGTCCTTGACGAGGAGCCAGCCACCCTTGGAGCCGGGAACCGAACCCTTGATGAAGATGAGCCCGCGCGCCGCGTCGGTGGAGACGACCTCCAGGTTCTGCTGGGTGCGGTTCTTGTCACCCATGTGACCGGCCATCTTCTTGTTCTTGAAGACCTTGCCGGGATCTTGACGCTGACCGGTCGACCCGAGCGAACGGTGCGAGACCGAGACGCCGTGCGTCGCGCGCAGACCGCCGAAGTTCCAGCGCTTCATGCCGCCGGCGAAACCCTTGCCCTGCGTACGGCCCTGGATGTCGACCATCTGGCCGGCGACGAAATGCTCCGCCGAAATCTCCGCGCCGACATCGAGGAGGTTCTCCTCCGTCACGCGGAATTCGGCGACAATCGCCTTGGGCTCGACCTGCGCCTTACCGAAATGGCCGCGCTGGGGCTTGGCGACGTTCTTGACCTTGGCGGCGCCAGCGCCAAGCTGGACGGCCGTGTAGCCGTCGATGTTCTGTTCGCGGCGGGAAACGACCTGCAAAGCCTCGAGCTGCAACACGGTGACCGGCACATGCCGACCATCGTCCTGGAACAGGCGGGTCATCCCCATCTTCTTCGCGATCACGCCGGTACGCATGATCCATCTCCTCACAGAGGCCCCGAGCGGAATGCCGGGGGCGTGTCAGCCCGGAAGTGCGAAGCGTGGCCCCGTCCCGGGCTGGTCGCTCCCGTTGAGGGAGCGTGACGGGAGACGCTGTCCCGGCGGCAAGCCACCGGCGGTATCTCTTATTTACGGCTTCCGCGAGACTGCCCCCTGATAACTGGACCACTCGATCGCGGAAGCAGCGCCCTTAGGCGAGCTTGATCTCAACGTCAACGCCCGCGGCAAGGTCGAGCTTCATCAGCGCGTCCACGGTCTGGGGCGTCGGCTGCACGATGTCGAGCAGACGCTTGTACGTACGCGTCTCGAACTGCTCGCGGCTCTTCTTGTCGATGTGCGGCCCACGATTGACCGTGAACTTGTCGATGTGCGTGGGCAGCGGGATCGGCCCGCGGATCAGCGCGCCGGTGCGACGCGCCGTATCGGCGATGTCGCCTGCCGCCTGGTCGAGCACGCGATGATCGAACGCCTTGAGGCGAATACGGATGTTGGTGTCCATGATCCCTACCGATACCAATGACGACTCCGGCCCCCGCCCCTCCACCCGGACCGGGAGGAAGGCTCGTGCCGCAGGCGCGATACCGGCGGGATGAGGCCTGAGGCAAATGCTCAGGCGGGGAGAAAGAGCCGAGTGAACCCTATACGAAAAGTAAACGGCCGACCCCGGTTGCCCGGGGCCGGCCGCTCCCTAGAGCTGATGACCTTATTACTTCGTGATGCTGCTGACAACCCCGGCGCCCACGGTCCGGCCACCCTCGCGGATGGTGAAGCGCTGGCCGACGTCCATGGCGATCGGCGCGATTAGCTTGATGCCGAGCGCGACGTTGTCGCCGGGCATCACCATCTCGGTGCCCTCCGGCAACTCGACGGTGCCGGTCACGTCCGTCGTGCGGAAGTAGAACTGCGGACGGTAGTTGGCGAAGAACGGCGTATGACGGCCACCCTCCTCCTTCGACAGCACATACACTTCCGACGAGAAGTCGGTGTGCGGCTTGATCGAGCCGGGCTTGCACAGCACCTGGCCGCGCTCGACCTCTTCACGGCCGACGCCGCGGATCAGCGCGCCGACGTTGTCGCCGGCCTGGCCCTGGTCGAGCAGCTTGCGGAACATCTCGACGCCCGTGACCGTGGTCTTGCGCGTGTCGTTGATGCCGACGATCTCGACTTCCTCGCCGACCTTGATGATGCCGGTCTCGACGCGGCCGGTGACGACGGTGCCGCGACCCGAGATCGAGAACACGTCCTCGATCGGCATCATGAACGGCTTGTCGAGCGGACGCTCGGGCTGCGGGATGTACTCGTCGACGGCCGCCATCAACTTGAGCACGGCGTCATGGCCGATCTCAGGCGTCTTGTCGTTCAGCGCGGCGACCGCGGAACCCGGGATGATCGGGATGTCGTCGCCCGGGAACTCGTAGCTGCTCAGCAGCTCGCGGATCTCCAGCTCGACGAGCTCGAGGATCTCGGGATCGTCGACCAGATCGACCTTGTTCATGAACACGACCATCGCCGGCACTCCGACCTGGCGGGCCAGCAGGATGTGCTCGCGCGTCTGCGGCATCGGTCCATCGGTCGCCGACACGACCAGGATTGCGCCGTCCATCTGCGCCGCACCGGTGATCATGTTCTTCACATAATCGGCATGGCCCGGGCAATCGACATGCGCATAATGGCGCGCCTTCGTCTCATACTCGACATGGGCGGTCGAGATGGTGATGCCGCGCTCGCGCTCTTCGGGCGCCTTGTCGATGTTGTCGTACGACGTGTATGTGGCGCCGCCGGTCTCGGCCAGAACCTTGGTGATCGCGGCCGTCAGCGACGTCTTGCCATGATCGACGTGACCTATGGTGCCGATGTTGAGATGCGGCTTGTTCCGCTCAAACTTTGCCTTCGCCATGATTTCCTTGCCTTCTGGTTTGGTTCCGGATTCGCTTGCGGAGCCGCGCCGGACGCGGCCCCATAGCCATCCTTGTAGTGTAACGCCAGCCTTACGCGAGCTTCGCCTTGACCTCGTCGGCCACGTTCTGCGGCACCTCGTCGTAGTGCGAGAACTGCATCGAATATTGCGCGCGCCCCTGCGTGAACGAGCGGAGCGCGTTCACATAGCCGAACATGTTGGCCAGCGGGACCATCGCTTCGACTGTCTGCGCATTGCCCCGGCTGTCGGTGCCCTGAATCTGCCCGCGCCGCGAGTTCATGTCGCCGATGACATCACCCAGATAATCCTCCGGAGTAACGACCTCGACCTTCATGATCGGCTCGAGCAGCTTGATGCCGGCCTTCTGAGCGACTTCCCGCATCGCGGCGCGCCCGGTGATCTCGAACGCCAGCGCCGAAGAGTCGACGTCATGGTAGGCGCCGTCGTACAGCACGATCTCGAAGTCGATGATCGGGAAGCCGACCAGCGACCCCGTCGCGGCCGTCTCGCGCATACCCTTCTCGATCGACGGGATGAACTCCTTGGGGATATTGCCGCCCTTGACCTCGTCCTTGAAGACGATGCCGGAGCCGCGCTCGCCCGGAGCGACCTTCACCTTGACGCGACCGAACTGACCGGTGCCGCCCGACTGCTTCTTATGGGTATAATCCACATCGACCGGCTTGCCGAGATATTCGCGGTACGCGACCTGCGGCGCACCGACGTTCGCCTCGACCTTGAACTCGCGCTTCATGCGATCGACGAGGATCTCGAGGTGGAGCTCGCCCATCCCCTTGATGATCGTCTGGCCGCTCTCGGCATCCGACGACACGCGGAACGACGGGTCCTCGCGCGCGAGGCGATTGAGCGCAACGCCCATCTTCTCCTGGTCGGCCTTCGTCTTGGGTTCCACCGACAGCTCGATGACGGGCTCGGGAAACTCCATCCGCTCCAGGATGATCGGTGCCGACTGCGCACACAGCGTGTCGCCCGTCGTCGTGTCCTTCAACCCCGCCAGCGCGACGATGTCGCCCGCGAACGCCTCCTGAATATCCTCGCGGCTGTTCGCATGCATCAGCAGCATGCGACCGACCTTCTCCTTCTTGTCCTTCACCGAGTTCTGAACGACCGACGCCGCATCCAGCTTGCCCGAGTAGATGCGGGCGAAGGTGAGCGTGCCGACGAACGGATCGTTCATGATCTTGAACGCGAGCGCCGAGAACGGCGCCTCATCCGACGAGGCGCGCGAGTCGGGCGTCTCGCCGTCGAGCTTGAGACCCTGGATGGCGGGCACGTCGAGCGGCGACGGCAGGTAATCGACCACCGCGTCGAGCAGGGGCTGCACACCCTTGTTCTTGAAGGCCGACCCGCACAGCACGGGGACGAACGAGAAGTTGAGCGTGCCCTTGCGGAGCAGCGCCTTCAGCGTCGCGCTGTCGGGCTCGTTGCCCTCCAGATACGCCTCCATGATGTCGTCGTCCTGCTCGACGGCCATCTCGATCAGCTCGGAGCGCGCCTTCGCCGCCGCATCCGCCAGTTCGGCCGGGATGTCCTGATATTCGAACTTGGCGCCCAGCGACTCCTCGAGCCACACGATCGCGCGGTTCTCGACCAGGTCGACCAGGCCCTTGAAGCTACCCTCGATGCCGATCGGCAGGTACAGCACCGCCGGACGCGCGCCGAGACGGTCCTTGATCATCTCCACGCAACGTTCGAAATTGGCGCCGGTGCGGTCGAGCTTGTTGACGAAGCACATCCGCGGAACCTTGTACTTCTCCGCCTGACGCCAAACCGTCTCCGACTGCGGCTCGACGCCCGC
The DNA here is from genome assembly GCF_964237335.1 of uncultured Sphingomonas sp. NCBI lineage: Bacteria > Pseudomonadati > Pseudomonadota > Alphaproteobacteria > Sphingomonadales > Sphingomonadaceae > Sphingomonas > uncultured Sphingomonas sp. The sequence goes on along the minus strand of NZ_CAXSHM010000023.1, from coordinate 20,297 downwards.
GACGCCATCGAAGCATGCGACCGCGCCGTCGAGGACGCGAAGCGACCGCTCGACCTCGATCGTAAAGTCGACGTGGCCCGGCGTGTCGATGATGTTGATCCGATGATCGTTCCAGAAGCACGTCGTGGCCGCCGACGTGATCGTGATCCCGCGCTCCTGCTCCTGCTCCATCCAGTCCATCGTCGCGGTGCCCTCATGGACCTCGCCGATCTTGTAGGACTTGCCGGTGTAATAGAGGATCCGCTCGGTCGTCGTCGTCTTGCCGGCGTCGATATGCGCCATGATGCCGATGTTGCGGTACATGCTGAGCGGATGGCTGCGGGCCATGATCGTAGCTTCCTTAGCGATGCGGGGAGCAAGGACAGGCGTCCCGGCTCCCCGCGGTATAGATCGAATGTCGGACGGTTCCAAGCCCGCCCTTATCGTCGTCGCTCCGATCGGAACGACGACGACGGCGTCACCAGCGGTAGTGGCTGAACGCGCGGTTCGCTTCCGCCATGCGGTGCGTGTCCTCACGCTTCTTCACCGCGTTGCCGCGGTTGTTGGCGGCGTCCATCAGCTCGCCCGACAACCGTGCGGCCATCGTGTTCTCGCTGCGGTTGCGCGCCGAGGTGATGAGCCAGCGGATCGCCAGCGCCTGCGCGCGCTCGGGACGCACCTCGACCGGGACCTGATAGGTCGCACCGCCGACGCGGCGGCTGCGGACCTCGATGCCCGGCTTGATGTTGTTGAGCGCGTCATGAAACACGCCAAGCGGATCGCGCTTGGCGCGCGTCTCGACAGTGGTCATTGCACCATAGACGATCAGTTCGGCGACGGACTTCTTGCCGTCGTACATGACGGAGTTCATGAACTTGGAGAGCACGATATCCCCGTACTGGGGATCGGGCAGGATTTCCCGCTTTTCGGGACGACGACGACGGGCCATCTGGCTTTACCTTTCAATCAAGCTGGGAGGACGGGGACGCGGCCTACTTGGGCCGCTTCGCGCCGTACTTCGACCGCGACTGCTTGCGGTTCTTCACGCCCTGCGTATCGAGCACGCCACGCAGCACATGATAGCGAACGCCGGGGAGATCGCGAACGCGACCGCCGCGGATCAGCACCACCGAATGCTCCTGCAGATTGTGCCCCTCGCCGGGGATGTAGCTGATGACTTCGCGCTGGTTGGTCAGGCGGACCTTGGCAACCTTGCGCAACGCGGAGTTCGGCTTCTTCGGAGTCGTCGTGTACACGCGGGTGCAGACACCGCGCTTCTGCGGGTTCTGCTCCATCGCAGGGACCTTGCTCTTGGCCTTCTGCGGATCGCGGCCCTTGCGGACCAGCTGGTTGATCGTCGGCATTGAAGCCTTCACCTTTCAAAGGGTTACTTTGCTGGAGCCCAACAAACTCGGAATGCGAAAAGAGGCTGTGGTCCGACGTCGCCGGTCCAGGCCCCTCAATGCATCCAGCAATGTTCAAGCATGTCCACCGGCGACAAAGCACCTGCGGACGCCCGGCTCCTAGCCGATCGGCTCCGGCCGGTCAACCGCGGCCCGGGTGCGCGTCGTGCCGGCAACGGGCGCATGAAGGATGTCCAACAGCACGGCATTGAAGCGTTCGGGCGCCTCCACCTGCGGCGCGTGGCCCAGCCCTTCCATCCTGACCAGCGTCGCGTTGGGCATCTGGCGCACGGCGACGGGGGCCGCCTGCGGGATCGCGGTCAGGAAACGCCCGAGCGAGCCCGGTATCTGCGCCCGACCATAAGCGGTCGCGTCCAGCGTACCGACGACCACGGTCGTCGCGGGCCGGATGCGGTAGAGCTCATGCGCGACCGGCTGCGTCTTGATCATCTCGCTCGTCTTGGCCTGGGCGAGCGCCACCGCGTCGCGGCCCGGGCCCGCGTACATCCCCGCCTCCATCCAGACCCAGCGATCGAACGCGGGCTTCCACGTTCCGTGGTAGTAATTGGCCTGCTCATACGCCTTGATCGACGCGTAATTCGTCCGTTTCTCCGCGGACCAGAGCGCGTCGACGTCGCTATAGGGCAGCCCTTCCTCAGATCGGTCCTTCAAGCCAAGCGGGTTGACGAGAACCAGCCGGTCCACCGCATCGGGAAACATGATGGCGAACCGCATCGCGATCATGCCGCCGATTGAATGACCCACGACGCTGGCATGGGTGATGCCGCGCGACTCCATCAGTCGATGGGTCAAGGTCGCGAGCATCTCGAAACTATATTGCGCGGCATGCGGCTTCGAGGATTTGCAGAAGCCGACCTGGTCGGGCACCAGCACGCGATATCCGGCCGCCGACAAGGCCCTTGCCTGCGACTCCCATGTCGCGCCGCAGAAGGTCTTGCCATGCAGCAGAACGATCGAGCGACCGTTGGGCCGGTCGGGGGCGATGTCCATGAACGCCATCTGCGCCGACGCGCCGACGACATCGACCGACATCGTCTGCACCGGCCAGGGATAGTCGAACCGTTCGAGCTGCGGCCCGAAATCAGGGGTCGGTGTCGGCCCCGCCGCGACACCAAGCGCGAGTGCGAGTGACAGCCCGGCGATCTTTCGTGACGTAAGCGGCATTGTCCCCCCCGGAACCCGACATCCTTCCATATCAACCCAAAGCCGTGACGTCACTCCCACTGAACCAAATTAGCAGTTAAGTAGTCGCCAATATGGTGAGAGCCTCACCAGGCGAGCATGCCGATATAGCTTTCGGGCGGCGCGGGCAGCCGTATCCGGGCCATTACTCCCGCAGCGACAACCAGCGTCAGCACACTTGCCCCGACGAGCAACACGCGCCGTTCGCCCCTTCCCGTCCCATCGGCCACCAGCAGCGCAGCAAGCGCCGCGGCGATCATCGACCACAGATGATACCGCAGGTCCGACGCGATGCTGATGACCGCGAAGCTGCCTTCCATCGCCAGGGCCGAGGTGGAGAGGGCGAGCGACAGGTCCCGGGCCGGTTCGGCCGGGCGTAGCACCGCGATCACCCAGGCGGTCGCCGCGACGACGATCCATGCGACAGGCCATGCGAACGGAACGTCGATCAGCCGGCCGGCGGCCTGCTCGAACCCTGCGGCGGCACGATCCGGGTCGCCGAGCCCGAGATCGTTGGGTTGGCCCGTCATCGGTGGCGCGGCGCTCGACCAGCCGGCACACACCATCCAGCGATCCGTCGAGTTGAGGTGCGTCAGGCGATGGCCGGCATAGGCGAGCGGGTGCGCCGCAATCATGCGGGCGAGTGTCGCGTACAGCGTACCGGGCGGAATATGGCGCAATGGCTCCACGACCCCATTGCATCGATCCGGCTCGCCGAGCGGATCCCAGAAGAACCCCTTGACGCAGTGGCGCTTGATGAGAGCGGCGATCGCGGCACGGTCGATCGGCAGGCCAGGCGCGTCCGGCACCCGCACCGCGATACCGGCCAGATCGTAGATCGCTTCTGTCCGCTCCACGCCGCTGCGTTGTGCGCCAAGCAGATCGTGGTTGATCGGGCCGGATACTGCCAGCACCCCGACGATCCCGGCCAGCCCGGCGCCCGAGCGAGCAAGCGGCTTCCACCCTGGGACCAGCATCACCGCGAGCGGTACCACCGCGAACACCGCATTGGCACGCACAAGCACCGCATAGCAGAGCAGCACGGCGACGGCCGCCCATGCCGCCGCCGGCACACGCCGACCGCGCAGCCGCCACCAGCCGACCAGGCCCACCGAGGCCAGCATCGCGCCGGTCATCTGCGCATCCTTCAACACCGCCGCCTGCCAGCCCAGGAACGGCGGCCACGCCGCGATCGCCAGTACCGCCCAGCCCGCCCGCCGCCGACCGATCGCGCCCAGCCCCGCGGCGATCAGGCCAAAGCCAAGCCAATAGGATGCCATCTGCCCGACCAGCATCGGCGTCGCGCCCCCGCCGACGATCCCGTGCAGCGCCGCCCAGAGCCATGCCATCGCGGGCGGATGCCAGTCGTCATACTCGCCCGACAGCACCTGACCATATTGCGCGACCGTGTCGTAGAGCGAGATGCCGGGCCAGAAGAGAGCGAGCGAGGCGACAAGAGCGAGCGCCGACGCGACACCGAACAATCGACGATCTCTGGCTGGTGGTCCTGCGCTCGTCATGCCGACGACTATGCCCGACCTCGCCAGAAACGGAATGCCCGTCGTTGGACCGTGGCCACGAGAGTGCGCGCGGCGGGGCCGGTCCAGTCGCCGACATGACCCTCCTTGGCCGCATGGCTGATCCACCAGCCCTGCCCCGGCAGGCCGTCGCTTTCGCGTACCACCAGGACGGCGAGTCCCGGCTCGCCGGCTGCCGCGCCGGCGCGATCGATCGCGTCCATCGTCCCGCAGAGCGCGCGCATCTTGGGTCGGCTGAAGCGCAGGCCGAGCCGAAGCAGCACGGCGGAATAACTCACCGCCTCGCCCGCCCGCGCCGTCTCGACCAGCAGCGCGCGGATCGTCGCCACGTCGGCAAGAACGCTCGCGTCCTCGGCCGCCGGATCACCATGCGGGTGGACGTCAGATATGGATGGCTCGTCCATACGCACCGAGCACCGATTCGTGCATCATCTCCGACAGCGTCGGATGCGCGAACACCGTCTCCATCAGCTCGGCCTCGGTCGTCTCGAGCTGGCGCGCGATGACATAACCCTGGATCAGTTCGGTCACTTCAGCCCCCACCATGTGCGCGCCCAGCAGCTCGCCCGTGGCGGCGTCGAACACCGTCTTCACGAACCCGTCCGCCTCGCCGAGCGCGATCGCCTTGCCGTTGCCGATGAAGGGGAACTTGAACGCCTTAACCTCGTGCCCGGCTTCCTTCGCCTTGGCCTCCGTCAAGCCGACTGACGCAACCTGCGGGCGACTGTAGGTGCAGCCGGGGATGTTCCAGGTCTCGAACGGGTGCGGATCCTCGCCCGCGATCTTCTCGATGCAGACGATGCCCTCATGGCTAGCCTTGTGCGCCAGCCAGGGCGCACCCGTCACGTCGCCGATCGCGTAGATGCCCTCGACGTTGGTGCGCCCGAACCCGTCGACCTTGATGTGCCCGCGCTCGGTTTCGACGCCCAGCGCCTCCAGCCCGATATCCTCGGTATTTGGGATGATTCCGATCGCCACGATCGCGTGGCTGAACTGCTCGATGGTGACGGTGTCGCCCCCTTCAGAGGCTTTCGGGCCCTTGATCGACGCAGTGACCCCACTCGCGGACGTGTCCAGCTTCTCCAGCCCGGTCGCGGTGCGGATCGCGATCCCGTCCTTGGCCAGCCGCTTCTCCATGAAGGCACTGATCTCCTCGTCCTCCACCGGCAGGATGCGCGGCAACATCTCGAGGATCGTTACCTCCGCCCCCATGTCGTGGTAGAAGCTCGCGAACTCGACGCCGATCGCACCCGATCCGATCACCAGCAGCTTGGTCGGCATCTCGGCGGGCACCATTGCATGGCGATAGGTCCAGATGCGCTTCCCGTCCGCCTTGGCGAACGGCAGATCGCGCGCCCGCGCGCCGGTGGCGATCAGGATGCGCCTGGCTTCGACATCGACCGTCTGGTCGCCCTGTTTCACGCTCAGCCTGCCCTTGCCGGTGAGCGCGCCGACGCCCTCGTACACCTGGACCTTGTGCTTCTTCATCAGGCCTTTGACACCGGCGTTGAGCTGCCCCGCCACCTTGCGGCTGCGATCGACGACGCGGCCGAGGTCGAAGCCGACGTTGTCCGCCTTCAGGCCGTAGTCGGCGGCATGGGTCATATAGTGGTACACCTCCGATGTGCGCAGCAGCGCCTTGGTCGGGATGCACCCCCAGTTGAGGCAGATGCCCCCCAACCGCTCGCGCTCGACGATCGCGACCTTCAGCCCGAGCTGCGACGCGCGGATCGCCGCGACATAGCCGCCGGGCCCCGAGCCAAGAATGATGAGGTCGAAGGTGTCAGCCACGTCGTGTGTTCCTCGTACGGCCACGATCGACGCGGCCTCGTTCCATCACAGATAGGCGGTCACTTCGCCCCTGACACCGCTCTAGGCCGCCGCTCCTCGTCGATCGCGACGAACACGAAACGCGCTTGCGTCACCAAGCATTGCTCCTCGACGTGCCGGCCGCGACGCCAGGCTTCGACCTCGATCGTCATCGACGTGCGGCCGACCGCGACCAGATCGGCGTAGACCGATACCTCGTCCCCCACCGCGACCGGCGCGTGGAACTTCATGCCGTCGACCGCGATCGTCACCGCCCGGCCGCGCGAGTGTCGCGAGGCGACGAGGCCGGCGGCCATGTCCATCTGGCTCATCAGCCAGCCGCCGAAGATGTCGCCATACGGGTTCGCGTCGGCGGGCATGGTGGTGACGCGGATCGCGGGCGAGCGGTCGACGGATGGAGCCTCGGTCACGACCGCCCCCGATCAGCCAGCCACGCGCGGCGCAATGGCCCCACGCCCATGCCGAGCACCACCAGCATCGTCGCCCATCCGATCAGCCGCACGGTCGCCGCCCCGACCGGATAGGACCAGGCGCCGGCCGCGAACACCGCCGCGGTAACGCCGAGTCCGGCGGCGAGGTGAAGCAGCTCGGCGAGCGTCCGGCGGCCCATCGCCATCGGCTTAGGCCAGCATCGCCAGCGGCGCCTCGACCAGCGTCTTGAACGCACGCATCAGCGCCGCGCCATCCGCCCCATCGATCGCGCGGTGATCGAAGCTGCCGGTCGCGGACATCACGGTCGCGACGCCCAGGCTGTCGTCCGCCATCACCCACGGCCGCTTCTCGCCGGCGCCCACCGCCAGGATCATGGCTTGAGGAGGATTGATGACCGCGTCGAACTGCGTGATCCCGTACATGCCCATGTTGCTGATCGACGCAGTGCCGCCCTGATACTGCTCAGGCTTCAGCTTGCCGTCGCGTGCGAGCGCGGCCAGATCCTTCACCTCCGCCGAGATCGCGGACAGGGACTTCGCGTTCGCGCCCGTCACCACCGGCGTGATTAGCCCGGTCGGCGTCGACACCGCGACCGAGATGTCGGCGCGGGAAAAGCTGACTAGCTGGTCGGGCGTGAACATCACGTTGCACGCGGGCACCTCGATCAACGCCGCCGCCAGCGCCTTCACCAGCAGATCGTTCACCGACAGCTTCACGCCGCGGCTCGCTAGGCCGGCGTTCAGGTCCGCGCGCAGCTTCAGCAGCGCATCCAGCCGGACGTCCACCGTCAGATAGATGTGCGGGACGGTCTGCTTCGACTCGGTCAGCCGCCGCGCGATCGTCTTGCGGACGTTGGACAGCTTGGCGGCGGTATGCGGGATGTCCGGGATCGCCGCCGCCTCGGCAGCAGGGGCTGGGGTCGAGACGGCCGGAGCATCGGCCTTCGCGGGTTCCGGCGCAGCCTGAGGCGCCGCGGCCGTCGCCGGCGGCGCTGCCGTGAGCTTCGCCCCGGCCAAGTCCGCCTTCACGACGCGCCCGTTCGGGCCCGATCCGGTCAGCGTGGCGAGGTCAATGCCCTGTTGCGACGCCAGCCGGCGCGCGAGAGGGCTGGCCTTCACCCTGGCTTCATCGCCAGCGGAAGGCTCGGCAGGAGCGGGAGCAGGAGCAGGCGGGGCGCCAGGTGCGCTGCCCTCCGTCGGCGGCAGGCCATGGTCCTCCGCAGCGCTCGCATCGCGCGAGACAGGCACGCCCTCGTCGCCCTTCACATTGGGATCGGTCGGATCGGGGCGGCCGCGGAACAGGGGGTCGGCGGGCTGCGGCGTCTCGCTCTTGGCCGTCGGGGCCGATGTGCCCTCGCCGTCCGCATCCAGCGTCGCGATCACGGTGCCGACCTTCACGCCGTCCGTGCCTTCGGCCACCGCGATGCTGGCGATCGTGCCCTCGTCGACCGCCTCGAACTCCATCGTCGCCTTGTCCGTCTCAATCTCGGCCAGCAGGTCGCCGGATTTTACCTGATCGCCCGCCTTCACCAGCCATTTGGCGAGCGTCCCCTCCTCCATCGTCGGCGACAAGGCCGGCATCCTGATTTCGATCGGCATTGGACTACTCCGGCGTACGCGCTCCCGTCTCTTGCTCCGCCACCCGCGCGGGTCAAGCGGGGCCTTGCGGCCCCGCATTGTCGGCGTCAGGAAGTTGCGTGAGGAGACACCGGCAATGCGCATCTACCTGGTGGTGGTCGACGACAGCGCCGAGTCGCAGATCGCGTTGCGCTTCGCCGCGCGGCGCGCGCTGAAAACCGGCGGCCGTGTGGAGATACTGGCGCTGATCGAACCGACCGAGCTCGTGCCCTGGGGCGGCGTGCAGGCGGCGATCGAGGACGAGGCGTACGAGCAGGCCGAGGCGCTGGTCGCGACGGCGGCCGGCGCGTTGCTCGTCGAATCGGGCCTGACCCCGAGCATCACCGTGCGTCAGGGCGAGGGTCCCCGCGTGATCCGCGAGATGATCGCCGCCAATCCCGACATTGCCGCGCTGGTGCTGGGCGCGGCGGCGAGTGGCGCGCCGGGGCCGCTAGTCGCGCATTTCGCGGGCGCGGACGCGGGCGCATTGTCGGTGCCGATCATGATCGTGCCCGGCAGCCTCAACCAGGCCGCGATCGATCGGTTGAGTTGACCAGTCGTTTCGGCTTGAGCGCGCCGCCGAGCCGGGTAACATTGGCGTTATGCGCACCCTTCCGCTTCTTCCGCTCGTCCTCCTCGCCAACCCTGCGGTCGCGGCTCCGCCTGCGGAGGCGCCCAGCCCCGATCGGCTGAAGGCGACGATCACGCGATTGGTGGCGTTCGGCACCCGCCACACCGCCTCGTCACGGACCGATCCGGTGCGCGGCATCGGCGCGGCGCGCAACTGGGCGGCGGCGCGGTTCGCCGAGGTCGGCCGCGCGTGCGGCGGCTGCCTGACCGTCGAGCGGATCGACCGCAAGTTCACCGGGCCCCGTGCGCCAAGCGGCGTGATCGTCGAGGACGTGCTGGGCATCCAGCGCGGTTCTGATCCGGACCGTTACGTCATCGTCGGCGGCCACATCGACTCCATCGTCGGCGACGTGATGGACGCCACCGCCGATGCGCCCGGCGCCAACGACGATGCGTCGGGCGTGGCACTGGTGCTGGAAGCCGCGCGTATCCTGTCGAAACAGAAGTTCAAGGCGACGATCGTCTACGCGATCTTCTCCGGCGAGGAGCAGGGGCTGTGGGGCGGCACGCTCCTCGCCGACACGGCAAAGGCGCGCGGCTGGCATGTCGACGCGATGCTGAACAACGACATCGTCGGCAGTACGGTGGGTCAGGGCGGCGTGCGGGTCGCGGACCGGGTGCGTGTCTTTTCGGAAGGCACGCGCGCCGACGAGAGCCTGGCCGACGCGATGGTGCGGCGCGCCGAGGGAGGCGAGGACGACGGCCCGTCGCGCGCGCTCGCTAAGGCGATCGACGGCATCGCGGAAGGGATTCCCGGCGGGCTCGACGTGCGGGTGGAACGCCGCCCGGATCGGTTCGGGCGCGGCGGCGATCACGAGCCGTTCCTGGCGCTCGGCTATCCCGCAGTGCGCTTCACCGTCGGCGCGGAGAACTGGGACCGCCAACATCAGTATGTCCGTACCGAGAACGGCCGCAGCTATGGCGACACGATGGACGGCGTGGACGTTGACTATCTTGCCAAGGTGACGGCGATCAATGTCGCGACGCTGGCCCGACTGGCCGAGGCCCCCGCGGCGCCGGCACGCGTCGCCCTATCGGGCGCGCTGTCGCGCGACACCAGCGTCTCGTGGCCGGCGACGGCCGACGCGGTGGCGTATAAGGTCTACTGGCGCCCGAACGACACCACTGCCTGGACGACGAGCCGGCCCGTGGCGGGGGCGACCAGCATCGTCCTGGCGGATACGCCCGTCGACGACAATTTCATCGGCGTCTCGTCGATCGCGGCGGACGGCGCCGAGAGCCTCGTCACCTTCGGTAGTCGCGCCCCGACGCCGCCCCGCCCTACACCTGCGGCGCCCCCGCCACGCTGACGGATCGCGACTGCTGCGTCAGCGGCAGGAGCAGACCGGCCGGTGCCAGACGTGCTTGCGGTAATGGTGAACCGCAGGCTGGATATATGTCACGCTGTCCTCGAACACCTCGGTAGTGGTCGTCACCACCGGCGCGCTCGCGATCGTCACGGTCGTGACCGTGGCAGGCGCATAGTAATAGCCGTTGACGTAGGTTCCGGTCGAAACGCCGCCGACGGCGCTCGTCGTGACCAATGTGCCGGGGCCGCTCTCGATGATCGTCGGCGGCGCCAGTCGAGGGCCGCCTGGCGGCGGATAGCCCGGGCCGGGAGCATAGCCGCCGCCGGCGTAACCGGGGCCCGGCGCGGGATAGCTCGCGCCGCGGTCGTCGGCATAGTCCCGGTCGCGGCGGTGCGCGCTGCGATCGATCGCATAACCCGCCAACGCCCCGGCGCCCGCGCCGATCAGCGCGCCGCCGACCTTGTCGTTTCGTCCGGCGATCAGTCCGCCCGCGATCCCGCCGGCGGCACCGCCGATCACCGCGCCACCGACGCCGTTGCTGCCGCGGCCCTGCCGATCATCCTGCCGGTAGCCGTCCTGCCTGTAGCCGTCCTGCTGATAGCCACCCTGCGGATAACCCTGCCCATAGCCGGGCTGCCCACCATAACCGCCCTGCCCGGGGGCCCCCTGCCCCTGGCCTATCTGCGGCGGGTAGGCATAGCCCGCGCCCGCGCTCTGCCGATATGAGTCGGTGTTGGCCAGATAGGCGTCGAGCCGGCCGCCCTGTGCCTCGTCGAGATCATAGGTGTTCCAGGCGATCCCGCCGACGGTGTCGTACACCGAGCCGCGCCCATCGATCAGCACGGCATCGTCATAGTAGCGAGACCAGCTATATCCCACCGGCGGCTGGTAGAGGCCGTAGTCGCCGAAGTCGGTGATCACGAAGGTTGGCGAAATCCAGTAGGTCGGCAGGCCAAACCCGCGATACGGCCGACGATAACCGCTCCAGCCCCCCGGCGCGCGCATTCCGCCCACCCAGTGGCCCTGATACTGGCCGCCCCAGTGCCGACTGCCCTTGGGATGGGCGCCGCGCGTGGCTGGTCCGGCCTGTCGCATGCCGTTCGGTGCGGGGGGAGCGCCGCCGCCCGTCATCGGCGCGCCCATGTCCGGGCCACGCTCGACCATGCGCTGCTGGTCGGCCTGCGCGGCGCCCCCGAACAGGCCGGCGCTCGCCAGCATCGTCGTCGCGATCATCACGGTCCGCATGTCGAGCTTCACTCCCTGTCGCCGCCCCGCACCAACGTGCGCTTCGTTACCGGGTTCATTACCATTCCGGTCCGATTGCCGCCAGCGGCCCGCCTGTCCCGTTTCGGATCAGCGCCGCTCGCCGATCCGTGAGGCCAGCAACGCCGCGATCGCCTCGCATCCGGCGGCGTCCACGGCCTCGAACCGGCCCGGCACCGGGCTGTCGAGATCGAGCACCGCGATCACGACGCCGCCCCGCACGACGGGCACTACCAGCTCCGCGCGACTCGCCACGTCGCACGCGATGTGCCCGGGAAAGGCGTGGACGTCGGGCACCAGCTGCGTCCGGGCAGTGGCGGCCGCCGTTCCGCAGACGCCACGGCCGAGCGGGATGCGGATGCAGGCCGCTTTGCCCTGGAACGGCCCCAGCACCAGCTCGCCGTCGACCATGCGATAGAAGCCCACCCAGTTGAGATCGGGCAGATATTGCCACAACACCGCCGCCGCATTGGCCATGTTGGCGACGCCGTCCGGCTCTCCCGCGGTCAGCGCATCGATCGTGCCGAGCAGGTCCCGGTACAGCTCCTCGGGGTCGGCGGCGGCGATGCGGATGTCGTGCATCGCCGTCGGATAGGACAGGCGAAGACGGGACGCGAGCGCGATCAGTCGTCGCGCACCCGCCCGCGCCCCGCCTTCACGCCCGATCGCTTCACCTTGCCGTCGACGCGGCGGGTCTGCGACGCGCGCGTCGGTTTGGTCGGCCGGCGCTTCTTGGGGACGATCGTCGCCTCGCGGATCAGCTCGATCAGCCGCCCGCGCGCGTCCTGCCGGTTGAGCAGTTGCGAGCGAGATCCCTCGCTCCGCAGCACCAGCACGCCGTCGCGGGTGAGGCGCGAGCCCGCCAGCATCGCGAGACGGTGCCGCACCGCTTCGGGCAGGCTCGGCGAGTTCGCCACGTCGAACCGCAGGATGACGGCGCTGTCGGTCGTGTTGACATGCTGGCCGCCCGGCCCGCCCGCCCGGGTCGCCGTCTCGACGATCTCGCCGTCGTCGATCGACAAGGACCGGGTGATCGGGATCGCGACCATGACGGCGTCGCCTACCGGACGAGCGCCGCGCCCGCGCCGGGGCCGTCGGACGCCGGCAGGAACTCGGCGAAGGCGCCGAACCGCTCGGGCAACGGCGCCTGCGCGCGGACCGGCTCCTTGCCCGGCCTCGGCACCGTCAGCGACGCGGCGTGCAGCAGCATCGGGCCACCGCGCCGGCCATAGATCGGGTCGCCCGCGATCGGCACGCCGATCCCGCTCGCGGCATGCACGCGCAGTTGATGCGTCCGTCCGGTCGCCGGCCGCATCGCGATCAGCGCCCGCCCGTCCACGCGCGCCAGCACCTCCCAGCGCGTCGACGCCGCCTTGCCCCCGCCATCGGCCACGATGCGCCACCCCTCCTCCCGCGAGCTGACCTTTCCGAGCGGCATGTCGACCACGCCCTCCTCGCTCGCAGGCTCGCCATCCAGCACCGCGAGGTAGAGCTTCTCGACCTCCCCGCGCTCGAACGCCTGTTGCAGCCGGGCGTGCGCCTTGGGGTTGCGCGACAGCAGCAGGCAGCCGCTCGTGTCGCGATCGAGCCTGTGCACCGCCTTGGGCCAACGCTGGAAGCCGAAGGTCAGCGTCGACAGGTGGTTCTCGAGGCTGAGCCCGCCGTCGCGCGGCGGATCGACGGGCAGGCCGGCAGGCTTGTCGATCACGAGCGCCTCGCCGTCGAGGAAGAGAACGTGGTTGGCGAGCATGGACCGCCCTTGCCACCCCCGAACCGAGCGTGCCAGAGCCTCATGCGATGGCTCGGGCTCGCAGATGGATCTTTCCAGCCGTGGCTATGGCGTTGGCTGCGCCCGGTGCCGCGCAGATCGCAGGGGAGTCGGCAGAGGACGGGCGGTTGCTCGGGCACCTTGCCTATGCCCAAGCCGAGGCGGCCGACCTCGCAGACGCGCCGCGCGGTTTTGGGGTGGGCCAGCCCTGCCGGGTGCGCGCCGTCGTGCTGCCCGATCTTGCGCGCCTGCTCGACGCAGCGGGGGCGGCCGGGCTGGGCGAGACGCTGCACGGCATCTCGTGCTTCCGCTCGGTCGCGCGCCAGCAGGCGGTGTTCTGCCGGACCGCCGCGACCTGCGCGAATGCCGCCCGGCGTGCAGGCTCGGTCGGTCCGCCCGGGCACAGCGAGCATGCGACCGGCTATGCGATCGACTTCGCCGTCCGACCCTCGCGCGGCTGCCGCGACGTCACCGACTGCATTGCCGAAACGGCCGCCGGCCGCTGGCTGCTCGCGCACGGGCCGCGATACGGGTTCGAGCTGTCGTTCCCGGCCGGCAACGCGCAGGGCGTGACGTACGAGCCGTGGCACTGGCGCTGGGCGGGAACGAGCCAGGACGAACCCGGCGCCGCGGAGGCGCGCGCCACCTTCGCGGAAGCCCGAACGCACTTTCCAGCGAACCCGGATGAAGCAGGGTTTGCCCTGCGACCGGCAAGCGCATCGGATGGGCCGACGGCGAGGCCGCAAGCCTTACCTCTCAACTGACGATGAGCGCGATGGTCGGGGAGACAGGATTCGAACCTGGAATACCGTCTGCCCAGACCCTCGGATTTCCGCGGGTTTCGCAGGATTGCGGCACCCTTGTGAGTCGTTTGTGTGGTACTGTCCAGTGCTATCCTGAAGCCGGCCGGCTTAAGCGGCTTTGCTGATGAACCGGATCATTGTGGACGGTGAACGGAGCGACATTCGGCGAGATCGACGATCTCCCCCGCGTCGGCGGTCAACTGGGCGAAGCTGGCGTGTTCGGTCAGGATGACGACGTTGCTCGTCGGCCAGCGCGCGTTGGGAACGACGATCGCCTCATACTCGTAGAAGAACGCGACTTCGCCGATCTGCTGGGTGGTCGGATACTCGCCGCCGCGCTGCACATAGGACAGCTGCCCGTACCGCTGCATCTCGACACCCAGCGCCGCCAATCGCCCCTCGCCGGACAGATCGAGCACGCGGGTGAACTCGGCCTCCAGCCGATGAACCCGCTTCACCGGCTTCGACGGTGGGATCGGCTGACCGCGGGCCGCGTGAAACCAGGCCTCGGCCAGCGCGCCGTCGCGCTCGCTCGATGTATAGAGCACGTCGAAACTGCCATCGTCCCACCGCCCGCCGGACCGCCCGGCGCTGAGCGGATCACGACCCTCGGTGACCACGCGCCACAACTGCGTCGCCAATCTGATAGGCGTTTCGGTCTCGATCGCATCCAGCAGCGCCTGCGGTCGAGGCAGGCGATGGTCCTGGCTCAAAGATATGCTTCTGCATCTAGCCGATCGAGGATCGCGATGACGTCGGCCGTGCGATCGCTGACGATCAGGTCGATCGCCCGCCGCCCCTCCAACTGCGGATGATCCGAATAGAGCCAGATGCGCACTTCGTCGGGCGTATAATATTCGTCAAGCCGGCTCACGACATAGTGCAGCCGCGCCAGCAGGAGCTGGACATCAGGCTTGGGGGAATGTGATCCGGCCTTCCAGCGATGCACCGTCGCCGACGATACATCGGTGAAATTGGCGATGTCGGTGCCCTTGAGGCCGCCATCGTCCTGTAACCTGTCAATGAAGCGGGTAACGGCGTTCATGGTCTTATGACCCTCGCAGTCTGAAGGGAGATCACGTTTGCCACGACAGTCACATATCACCTCGTTTCCACCGCTACCAGCTTGTGAAAACGATTCGATACCCGCTGGAGTGGGTAGTGCTATCGGCCGTCAAAGGGAATCAGGCTGGCAGGATGGTGAAGCTGGAAAGAACCAATCCGCTTGTCTGTTGCCGAGCACGACCAGATTGGGCCGCGAGAGCTGGGCAGAGCCCGCCAAGGGCCCAGCTTAGCCCGCGATAATGCCACCTCGTGTCAGCCTCTGCCCTGGCCTTGATCGACTTGACCGCGGTGAGGTTTCCGAAGATGCTAGCCATATGACCGTCGCCGGCACCATCAGCTCGATCGAGCGCACTGCCTGCTACGCACGGGCACATGCTGGCGCGCGCCCGTTCAATCCACATCATCCTCACCTGTGGGCTGCGCCTTAGCCGGGATCTTTACTTTCCTGACCATCGCCACAGCCCTTCCGAGCCCCTCGGGAGGGCTTTTTCATACCGGACGCACGCCGCCATGCTCCTGACCCTCACCACCACCCACACGCCCGCAACCGATCTCGGCTTCCTGCTGATGAAGCACCCGGACAACGTCCACACCGCCGACCTCGCGTTCGGGACTGCGACGCTGTTCTATCCCGAGGCGGACGAGGCGCGCTGCAAGGCCGCGCTGATGGTCGAGGTCGATCCGATCGAGCTGGTGCGTGGCCGTGGTGGCGCGCCCGGTATCGAGGACCAGTATGTCAACGACCGGCCGTACGCCGCCTCGTCGCTGCTGGCAGTCGCGATCGGACGGTCGCTTGGCACGGCGATGAGCGGCCGCTCCAAGCACCGCCAGGAACTCGCCGATCTGCCGCTCCCGTTCGAGGTGACCGTGACGCCGGTGCGCGGCAGCCCCGATCTCGTCGAGCGGCTGTTCGCCCCGCTGGGCTACACGGTCGAGGCTGACCAAGTCACCCTGGACCCTCTGCACCCCGAATGGGGCGCAAGCCCCTATGTGTCATTGCGCCTTGCTGGCGAGGTGCGGCTGGCCCAGCTGCTCACCCACCTAACGGTGCTCATCCCGGTGCTCGACGGCGCCAAACACTATTACATCGGCGATGACGAAGTGCAGAAGCTGCTCCGCCGCGGCGATGGCTGGCTGGAGGCGCATCCCGAGCGCGAACTGATCGTCCGGCGTTACCTGCGCTTCGGCTCGCTCGTCCACGCAGCGCGCGCCAGCTTCGACGAGCAGGTCGTGGCCGAGCCGGCGGAGGACGTCGCCTCGCGCGACGCCGCCGAGGAGGCGCTGGAAAAGCCGGTCCGTCTCAACGACCAGCGCATGACCCGCGTCGTGGAGACGCTTCAGGGCCTTGGTGCCGCGACCGTGCTCGATCTGGGGTGCGGCGAGGGACGGCTGGTGCGCGAGCTCCTCCGGCATGGGCAGTTCCGCCGCATCGTCGGCGTCGAGGTCGCCCCGCGCGTCCTGGCGGGCGCCGCCGACCGGCTGCGGCTGGAAGAGATGCCTGACCTCAAGCGCAAGCGGGTCGAGCTGCTCCAGGGCTCGCTCGTCTACCGGGACGACCGGCTGCAGGGCTTCGATGCCGCCGCGGTCGTGGAGGTGATCGAGCACATGGACCCGGACCGTCTGCCCGCCTTCGAGGCCGCGGTGTTCGGCCACGCGCGGCCTGGCGCGGTGATCGTGACGACGCCCAACCGTGACTATAACGCCATGTTCGAGACGCTGCCGGCAGGCACGATGCGGCACCCCGACCATCGCTTCGAGTGGAGCCGGGCCGAGTTCCGCCACTGGGCCGAGAGCGTGGCGGCCGCCCACGGCTATGAGCTGCGGATGGAGGGCATCGGCGCGGAGGACGCCGCGTATGGCTGCCCGACCCAGATGGGAGTGTTCACGCGATGAACATTGAGATACCCGAGTTCGCGCTCGTGTTGCTGGTCGGTGCATCGGGCACCGGCAAGTCGAGCTTCGCCGCCAGGCACTTCCTGCCCACCGAGATCGTCTCGTCCGACCGGATGCGCGGCTGGGTGGCAGATGACGAGACCGACCAGGCGACGACCGGCGATGCGTTCGATCTGCTCCACTTCGTGGTCGAGAAGCGCCTGAAGGGGCGCCGGCTGACGGTGGTCGACGCAACCAACGTGCAGCCCGAGTCGCGCAAGTCGCTGATCGCGCTGGCACGCAAATGGCACGCGCTCGCCGTCGCGGTCGTGTTCGACCTGCCCGAGGCAGTCGCGGTCGCCCGCAACGCTGCCCGCCCTGACCGGCAGTTCGGCGCCGGCCCGGTCCGGCGGCAGATGCAGACGCTCAAGCGCTCGCTGCGTGGGCTGGAGCGTGAAGGGCTGCGCTATGTCCACAAGCTGACCTCGGTCGAAGCGGTCGATGCCGTGACGATCACGCGCGCCAGGCTGTGGGTCGACAAGCGCGGGGAGACGGGGCCGTTCGACATCATCGGCGACGTGCATGGCTGCGCAGACGAGCTGGAGACGCTGCTAGCCGACCTTGGATATCAGGTCGCCTGGTCTGGTAAGGATGTCGCGGTCACGCCCCCGCCGGGCCGCCGCGCGATCTTCCTCGGCGACTTCGTCGATCGGGGGCCGCGCACACCCGATGTTCTACGGATCGCCAAGTCGATGGTCGAGGCGGGCACCGCGCTCGCCGTCGTCGGCAACCACGATGACAAGCTCAAGCGCCACTTGTCGGGCAAGCAGGTGAAGGTCGCGCACGGCCTCGCCGAGACGATCGCGCAGCTGGCCGAGGAACCGACCGAGTTTCCGGGGCAGATGCGCGCATGGCTCGACACGCTCGTCAGCCATTACGTCCTGGACGGCGGTAAGCTGGTCGTCGCACACGCCGGACTCAAGGAAGAGATGCAGGGCCGTGCCTCGGGGGCGGTGCGCTCCTTCGCCATGTACGGTGAGACCAGCGGCGAGATCGACGAGTTCGGCCTGCCGGTGCGCTACGACTGGGCGGCGGACTACAAGGGCATCGCCAAGGTCGTCTACGGCCACACACCGGTGGTGGACGCGAACTGGGTCAACGGCACGCTCTGCATCGACACCGGCTGCGTGTTCGGCGGGAAGCTGACCGCGCTCCGCTATCCTGAGATGGACCTGGTCGAGGTCGCTGCGCAGGCGACCTATTACGAGCCGATCCGCCCGCTTGCGGCGCCATCGGCTGCGACCGGCGAGGCGCACCCCGGTCAACTCAACATTGCAGATGTGCTCGGCCGCCAGGCGATCGAGACGCGTGACCTTGGCATCGTCGTGGTGCCCGAGGCGAACGCGGCGGCGGCGCTCGAGGTAGTGAGCCGACACGCTGTGGACCCCCGCTGGCTGATCCATCTGCCGCCTACGATGTCGCCGGCGGAGACCAGTCCGATGGATGGCTGGCTTGAGCGGCCGGAGGAGGCGTTCGCCTATTACGCGACCAAGGGCGTCTCCTCGGTCGTGGTCGAGGAGAAGCACATGGGCTCGCGCGCGCTGGTGGTGCTCGCGCGCACGCAAGCCGTCGCCGAACGCCGGTTCGGTATCGCCGACGGCAGTCGCGGCGTCGTGACGACGCGCACGGGGCGTCGCTTCTTCACCGACTCGAAGATGGAGGCGGTGGTGCTCCACCGGCTCGACCCCGCGATGGCGTCGAGTGGACTGTGGGACGAGCTCGCGAGCGACTGGGTGCTGTGGGACAGCGAGATCCTTCCGTGGAATCTCAAGGCCGGGGCGCTGGTCAGCCGCCAGTATGCGCCGGTCGGTGCTGCTGCTGTAGCGGCGACTAATGCAGCCACCGAAGCGCTCGCGTTGGCGCAAGCGCGTGGGATTGCCGTTGGTGAGTTACTGGCAACGACCCGCGCACGGGCCGACGATGCGACCCGCTACCGGGCGGCGTATAACCGGTATGTCGGCCCGGCGGCGGATATCGACGACGTGCGTATCGCGCCGTTTCACCTGCTCGCTTCCGAAGGTGCGGTCCACTCCGACAGGGATCACCTGTGGCACATGGCGCAGGCTCACCGACTAGCCGCGGCGGCTCCGGCACTGGTGCTCGCCACAGCGCATCGCCGCATAGATTTGGCTAACGCGGTACAAGTCGCGGACGCGATCGCCTGGTGGGAGGCGCTGACAGGCGCCGGCGGCGAAGGCATGGTGGTCAAGCCGCTCGCCTATCTGGCGCGCGGCAAGCGCGGCCTGCTCCAGCCAGCGATCAAGTGCCGCGGACGTGAATACCTGCGCATCATTTACGGGCCGGACTATGACCGACCGGAAAACCTGGAGCGGTTGAAGAAGCGTGGGCTTGGGCTGAAGCGGCAGATGGCGATCCGTGAAACCGCACTTGGGCTTGAGGCGCTGCACCGCTTCATCGATCATGCGCCGCTGACGCGCGTTCACCAGTGTGTTGTCGGTGTGCTGGCGATGGAGAGTGAGCCTGTTGATCCTCGCCTGTGATCGGTCGGGCGCGCGCCAGCCAGTGGCCTGCCACCAGTTCCGAATATCGCCGCTTCTGCTCGGCCGTAATCCCCAGACACACGAGCATAAGCGAGAACGGCGTGTGCTGGGGTATTCCCTGAGCACTTAGAAACTTTACGCGCCCCTGCAGCAGGAAGATGTCCGCGACCACGCTCAACGTGCCGTGGAAGAAGGCCGAGTCGGTTCGGACCGGGACGAGGCAGACCACTGTCGCAACGTTTCCGACGCGCCATTGCTCATGGGCACGCCTTAGCCACGAAAGCATTTTCGAATAGGGTGGATTGACGAAAGCAAGTTGACCAGACCAGCTATCGACGAGCCCATCACCACCCTCGTTCGGCAAAATCCGACGACATGCTACGACAGGGCTACGTCGATCGGCGCAGGGGTCTAGGTCGATGATCCCGAAAGCTGCGTAGATGCTCTCCATGAAGTCAGTCGGCGTAAAGCGGCTATCTCGATCGGCCTTGTCGCCCTGCCCCCAAAAAGCTCGCTCGGGCGCTTGGCGGCGAACGCCTGGTGCCAGCACGGCGAGCACCTTCAATAAGCTGGCAACCGATCCACCGCCGCGCTCCATGCTAGCGACGGTCGTGCGAGATAGTCCCGCCCTCGCCGCCACCTTGTCCAGCGACAACGATAGCTTGTGGCGACGCGCACGCAGCTGGTCGGGCAGAGTCGTCCCTGATCCCAGACCTGTGAGGCGGAAGTTCAACGCGGCCATCACCGCGATTAGCGTCGCGACCGACCCGACGCCGCTTTCCAACCTCTTTATGGTTTGAGCGTCACCAGCGATCCGGTCGGCGACGGCCTGTTGCGAGCAGCCAGATGCCCGACGGGCCCGACGAATTTCTTCGATTAGTATTTGATCCCTCCCGGGATTGCATTCTGATCCAATACGAGCACGCTGCCACGAAGAGGCCTAACTGCACAAGCCGCTGGCGGCCCGAATGGTGGATGCACGAACCCGCTGCGCGGGAGGGTGGACGCGGCACGGTTGAGTTGA
>NZ_CAXSHM010000022.1:0-52321 GCF_964237335.1 uncultured Sphingomonas sp. | reverse complement strand
ATGGCCCACGCCGCCGCGGTGACAGCGATCTAGGCGGCCACAGGATAAACGTCAACAGCAAATCTGAGGGATACCAACGAAGAAGGTGAGGATCGGCAGCGTTGCCTGATCTGACGCGCTCGCCCACCAACGCGATCGGTGCTCAAATCCGAACCTCGGTGCCAACCTCCACAAGCTGGCGCGACGGTATACGGAACGAGCTGCCGGTCGGCGTTGAATTGCGTTGCATGGAAACGAAAAGCCCTTCGCGCCACGTGGCCATCCCCGGAATACGCGCGTCGGCGACCACCGTCTCGCGGCCGATGTAATAGCTGATCCTGCCAAGCTCCTCGGTTGAAAAGAGCTTCGCTGCCGCCAGCCCGCTCGCCACGTTGATATCTTCCATGAAACCGAAGCGCAGCATCACCCGGTCGACCCCGTCCGCGACCTTCTGAACCGTCGCGCACTCACCTTCCGCCACGAACGGCGTCTCGACCGTGGCGACCGAGACGAGCACCACCCGCTCCTGCAACGCCCGGTTGTGCCGGACGTGCTGCGACAAGGACAACGGGATACCCGTCTCCGCGGCGCTGAGGAACGCGCCGATGCCGGGCGTTCGGCATGGCGCCATCGTTGGCAAGGCGGCCAGGAACTCGGCCTCGTCTTCGCGGAGATCGGCGCGCGCCTCCTCGACCAGTCGGACGCCGGTGCGCCAGGTGAGCATCAGGAAAGCAAGGACGCCGGCGATGAGGAGCGGGAACCAGCCGCCTTCGAGCAGCTTCACGGCATTTGCCGAGAAAAACACGAGGTCGAGGAGGAAAAATCCGCCGTTCACCGCGATCACTAGCACGGGGTTATAGCCCCAGCGGATCGCGATGAGCGCCGCGAGGAAGGTAGAGATCGCCATCAATCCCGACACCGCGATGCCGTAGGCGCCCGCCAGCGCGTCCGATGAGCGGAACGTCAGCACCGCCGCCAGCGTCCCGACCGCGAGCAGCCAGTTCGCGAGTGGCAGATAGACCTGCCCCTCCTGATCCGCGGCCGTGTGCAGGATCGAGAGACGCGGCAGGAAGCCGAGCTGGATCGCCTGCTGCGTCAAAGAGAAGACGCCCGACACGATCGCCTGGCTGGCGATGACCGTCGCCATCGTGGCGAGCACGATCAACGGATAGTGCGCCCAGGCCGGCGCCAAGCCGTAGAAGGGGTTGGCCAGCGCGGCGGGATCGGCGGCCACGAGCGCCGCCTGACCGAGATAGTTGATCACCAGTGCCGGCAGCGCCACCGCGAACCAGGCGAGCCGGATCGGGAAGCGACCGAAATGGCCCATGTCGGCATACATCGCCTCGCCGCCGGTCACCGCGAGGAATACCGCACCAAGGACGGCGAAGCTGACGGCAAGAGGCGCGCCGACGACGAACCTGATCGCGAAGAGAGGATCGAGCGCCTCCAGGGCCGCCGGATGCCGGGTGATGGCCACCACTCCCAACAGCGCCAGCAGCGCGAACCAAACGAGCATCACCGGCCCGAAGACACGGCCGATGAAGCCCGTCCCGCGCGACTGAACGGCGAAGAGCATGACCAGGATCGCAACCGTGATCGGCAGGACCGCGGGCCCAAGGTGCGGCGCGTCGACCTTCAACCCTTCCACCGCGCTCAGCACCGAGATCGCGGGCGTGATCGCGCCATCGCCATAGAGCAATGCCGCGCCGACGAGGCCGAGCACGAGCAAGGCCGCATGGCGGCTGCGGGGCGCGGCATCCCGCGCGCCCAGCAGCGCCAGCATAGCGACGACGCCCCCCTCCCCATGGTTGTCGGCCCGCAGGATCAGTGCGGCATATTTGAGCGACACCACGAGGACGAGCGACCAGATGATGAGCGATGCCGTGCCGACTGCCGCCACGCCCGGCGTGCCACCCGCCGCCTGGACGGCGACCTTGAACGCATAAAGCGGGCTGGTGCCGATATCGCCGTAGACGATGCCGAGTGCCGCTAGGCTCGCCGCGAGCGTCGAGCGGCGGAACATGGAACGGGCGCCCTTGCGTCCTGCCGGCTGCTGCACTCGCGTCTTCCCCCTAGGCGGCTCGTAGCCGCTGCTGCCCTGGCGAATACGCAGGGGGAGC
The DNA here is from genome assembly GCF_964237335.1 of uncultured Sphingomonas sp. Classification (NCBI taxonomy): domain Bacteria; kingdom Pseudomonadati; phylum Pseudomonadota; class Alphaproteobacteria; order Sphingomonadales; family Sphingomonadaceae; genus Sphingomonas; species uncultured Sphingomonas sp. Next base: position 50,222 of record NZ_CAXSHM010000022.1, on the reverse strand, counting down.
CAAGGCCGTTCCAGCGTCGCCCGCCTTGCCGGGAAAGACGGCGCGCTCTAGTCGGCCACGACACTCCAGAACCTGGACACCAACCGATGCGCCCGATGCTCGCCGCCCTGCTTCTCTCCTGTGCAAGCGGCGCGCTCGCGGCGCCGACCGATCCGGCCGCGCCCGTCGGCAAGCTGCCCGATGCCGCCACGCCGACCGCCTATCGCCTCGACATGACGATCCTGCCCAACCAGCCGCGGTTCTCGGGCCATGACGAAATCGACGTGACGGTGAAGGCGCCGACGGCACGGCTCTACATGCACGGGCGCGACCTGCACGTCACGCGCTCGGTCGCGACCGTCCGGGGGGCGACGATGCCGGTCCGCTACACGCAGGTCGACGATACTGGCGTGGTACGGCTCGACTTTCCGGCACCGGTGACCGGGCCGATCACGCTGACGTTCGACTATGACGCGGCGTTCGGCGCCAATCCGTCCGGGCTGTACCGGATCAACGTCGGCGGAACCTGGTACAGCTGGACGCAGTTCGAGTCGATCGACGCGCGTGCCGCCTACCCGTCGTTCGACGAGCCGGGGTGCAAGACTCCGTTCGCGATCTCGATCACCACGGCGCCCGGCAACAAGACGATCAGCAACGCGCCCGAGGCGAGCGTCACCCCTGTCGAGCCAAAGGGGGTGGGACCGCTCGAGAAGCACGTGTTCCAGGTAACGAAGCCGCTGCCGACCTATCTCGTCGCGATGGTGACCGGACCGTTCCTGCACCCGATGGGCGCGGTGCCCGCCAACGCGAACCGCTCGACCCCGCTCCCGCTCGGCGTCGTCGCGACGCAGGCGCAGAACGGCAAGCTCGACTATGCGATGGCCGAGAGCCCGCGGATCGTGTCGCTGCTGGAGCGGTATTTCGGCCAGGCCTTCCCCTTTCCCAAGCTCGATCAGATCGGCTCGCCGGTGATGCCGGGCGCGATGGAGAATGCGGGCGCCGACATCTATGGCGACGGCATCCTGTTCGTCGATCGCACCGCGCCGACGCGGCAGAAGCAGGTGTTCGGCATGGTCGTCTCGCACGAGCTGTCGCACCAGTGGTTCGGCGACCTCGTCTCGCCCGCCTGGTGGGACGACACCTGGCTGAACGAGAGCTTCGCCAACTGGATGGGCTACCGCATCGGCAACGAGTGGCGGCCCGAGCTCAACATCGGCGTCGGCGGCCTCGCCGAAGGCTTCTCGGCGATGAGCACGGACGCGCTGGAGGTCGGGCGGCCGATCCACCAGCACATCGCGCAGAACAGCGAGATCGACAACGCGTTCGACACGATCACCTATGGCAAGGGCGGTCAGGTCATCACGATGATCGCCGCCTATCTGGGTGACGACAAGTTCCGCGACGGCGTGCGGCTCCACCTGTCGCGCCATGCGTATGGCAATGCGACGTCCGAGCAGTTCTTCCAGGCACTCGCCGATTCGGCGAAGGACCCGCGCGTGGTCACCGCGATGCGCAGCTTCGTCGATCAGCAGGGCGTGCCGACCGTGGCGATCGCCCGCCAGGGCGACCGGCTGCTCGCCACGCAATCGCGCTACGCCTACCTCGGCAGCCGTCCCGCGGCCGAACAGTGGACGATCCCGCTGTGCGTGCGCACCGGCACGACCCGCAGTTGTACGTTGCTCGACAAGCCGACGATGACGATCGACGCCAGGCCGGCGGCGGTCATCGTGCCGAACGCCGGCGGCACCGGCTATTACCGTTTTACCCTGTCGCCCGCCGACTGGAAGGCGCTGATCGCGCAGGGCGCGAGCCTGGAGCCGGGCGAGGCGCTGGCGACGGTCGACAGCCTGAACGCCGCCTTCCGCGCGGGCTCCGCGCCCGCCGACTGGATCGTCACCGCGGCGCGCGTGATGGCCGACAACCCGAGTTCGGAGGTGAGCCTGCAGCCGGCGTCTATCCTGGCGGGATGGCATAGCCGGGGCTTCCTCCTGCCTGCGACGCTGCCCGCCTATCGCGCGCTGCTGGACGCCATCTACGGACCCAAGCTGACGGCGCTCGGCTTCGATCCGCGCGCCGGCACCTATGCTTCGGATGCGCCAGACCGGCAGGACATCCGCCAGCAGCTCGTCGGCTTGTTGGCGAGCGAGGGCCAGGACGCGGGCGTCCGGGCGACGCTGGACCGCGCTGCGACCGCCTATCTGGCCGGCAACCGCGGCGCGCTCGATCCGGCGTTCGTCGGTGCCGCGCTGGATGTCCATCTGGCCGCAGGCGGTCTGGCGGACGCGAAGGCGCTGATGGCGCGGGCGTTGGCAAGCGAGGACGCCACCTTCCGCTCGGCGGCGCTCGGCGCGATCGGCACGACCGGCCGACCGGACGTCGCCGGCTGGCTGCTCTCGTTCCAGGACCCGCGGTTGCGATCGCTGGAGCGGCTGCAGCTTCTGGCCGGCCTTGCGGGAACGCCCGAAACGGCCGACCTCGCCGGTAACTGGATCCTCGCCAACTATGCCGCGCTCACGGCAGGCGGCAACGGCATCTTCACGACCAGCCGGCTGCCCGGGATGTTCGGCCTGCAATGCGGCGCCGATCGGGCCGATCGGATCGAGGCGACGCTCGGCCCCAAGGTCCGGGCCGTCAACGCCGGCGTGCTGGAGTTCCAGCGGACGGTGGAGAATATCCGTCACTGCGGCGTCCTGCGCGACGCGAAACAGGCCGAGATGAACGCCGCGATCCTGGCGGCGCGATAACGATCGGTGACGCGGCGAGCCATCTCAGACCGGTAGAACGAATGTGATACGCAGGACGTGGCGCCGTCCCGCCGTTGACTAGGTGGTCCCCTGCTGCCAAACGTACTGACGTTCGGTAACCGGATGCTCCTCGCTTGATCGAGGGCCTCGTCGGTTGTCGCGCGCGGGTGTAGCTCAATGGCAGAGCAGAAGCTTCCCAAGCTTACGACGAGGGTTCGATTCCCTTCACCCGCTCCACCCCGGGGCACTGGTATTTAGAGCCTCTTTGGCCGCTTGAAGCCGTTTCGACTCAGCGTTCGGGTCGCGGATCGAGCGTACCAGTAGCGGGATCAGCCGATCGCCGCATGGAACACATGCCCGACGGCCGCCGTCACCGCCATCGCTGCCGATCCCCAGATCACGACACGGACGACGCCCGGCAGCAAGGGTGCGCCGCCGGCGCGCGCTCCGGCCGCCCCCAGGACGGCCAGCGTGAGCACCGTGACGATGACGATGCCGCGCAAGGCCTCGGCTCCCGGCAACAGCAATGCCGCGAGCAGCGGCGCCAGGCCGCCCGCCATGAACGACGCCGCCGACGCCATCGCGGCCTGGGTCGGGTTTGCCGTCGAGGTCTGGGTGATGCCAAGTTCGTCCCGGGCGTGGGCCTCAAGCGCATCGCGCGCGGACAGCGCGTCCACCACCTTGGCGGCTAGGTCTTCGGGAAGGCCGCGCGCGACGTAGATGGCGGCGAGTTCCCGCTTCTCGTGCTCCGGGTCGGCTTCGATCTCGCGTCGTTCACGTTCGATGTCCGCCTTCTCGGCGTCCGCCTGCGAACTCACCGAGACATACTCGCCTGCCGCCATCGACATGGCTCCGGCCGCGATGCCCGCCACGCCGGTCAGGATCAGCTGCGACGGTCCGGCGGCGGCCGCTGCGACGCCGACCATCAGACTGGCCGTGGACAACAGGCCGTCGTTTGCGCCGAGCACGGCCGCCCGCAGCCAGCCGATGCGGGTGACGAAATGGCCTTCGCGCTGTTGCACGTCGGGATCGGCTCCGGCTGGCATCGTCACGCTGGCAAGTCCCCGCTGGTCCGCCATCACGTAGCTGCGTTCCTGGTCTGCTGTCCGGCATTCTGCGCCTCGACCCAGCGATACAGGCTGGGCAACAGCAATAGCGTCAGCAATGTCGAGCTGACGATCCCGCCGATCACCACCGTTGCGAGCGGGCGCTGGACCTCCGCGCCCGCACCGGTCGCGATCGCCATCGGCACGAAGCCGATCGAGGCGACGAGCGCGGTCGACAACACCGGCCGCAACCGGTCGCGCGCGCCCCGGCGCACCGCCTCGTCGACGTCGGTGTCCCGGCGCAGCGCGTTGATGTGGTCGATCATCACCAGCCCGTTCAACATCGCGATGCCCGACAGCGCGATGAAGCCGATCGCCGCCGTGATCGAGAACGGCATGCCGCGCAGCGCCAGCGCGAACACGCCGCCGATCACCGCGAATGGTATGCCCGCATAGACGATCAGCGAGTCGCGCACGCTGCCGAGCGCGGCGTAGACCAGCCCGAAGATCAGGATCAGCGCGGCGGGGACGACGAGGCTCAGCCGCTTCTTCGCGGCTTCGAGCTGGTGGAACTGGCCGCCGAACTCGACGCGGTAGCCGGGCGGGAGCTTCACCTGCTGGGCGACCGCCGCGCGCGCCTTGTCGACATAGCCTTCGAGGTCGCTGGTTTTGAGGTTGACCATCAGCGCGGCGCGGCGGTGCGTGTCGTCGTGCAGGATCGGCTCGACGGTGCGCGTGGTCTTCAGGTGCGCGACGCGCGACAACGGCACCATGCCATACTGGCCGACGCGCAAGGGCAGCGCCAGGATCGCGGCCGGGTCGGCGCGCAGGCTCTCGGGCATGCGGATCACCACCGCATGGCGCGCCTCGCCTTCGGGGATGAAGCCGACCTCCGCGCCCGCGACCGCGTCGGCGATGGCCTTGTCCACTTCGCCCGTGCCGAGGCCGAGCCGCACCAGCTCGGCGCGATCGAGCTCGACGACGATGCTGTGCGTCCGCCCCGCCGCCTCGAACTCGACGTCGCCGGTGCCGGGCAGGCCTTCGAGCACCTTCTTCGCTTGCTGCGCCGCCTTTTCGAGCACATCATAATCGTCGCCGTATATCTTGACCGAGATGTCCGACCGCGTGCCCTCGAGCATCTCGTTGAAGCGCATCTGGATCGGCTGGGCGAACTCGAACGTCTGGCCGCGCTTTCCCTCGATCTTGTCGATCGCGCTGTTGAGCGCCTCCTTGGTCTGCGGGCCCTGGGCGGGCCACTGTTTTTCCGGCTTGTAGAAGATGTACAGGTCGTTCTCGTTGGGCGGCATCGGATCGGTCGCGACCTCGCTGGTGCCGATGCGCGAGAAAGTGTGGGTGATCTGCGGGAAGCGGCGCAGGAGGTCGCGCTCGGTCGCCTGCTCGGTCGCCAGGCTCTTCTCCAGCGACTGGCCGACCGGCTTGTAGACCATCGCAGTGATCGAGCCTTCGTCGAGCTGCGGCGTGAACTGCGATCCCAGCGTCTTGAACGTCACGAATGCGCCCGCGATCAGCGCGACCGCGATCAGCGACAGGATCGCCGGATGCGCCAGCGCGCGCTCCAGCGTCGGGCGGTAGCCACGTTCGGCGAGGCCGATCAGCCCGCGCTGCCGACTGTCGTCCGTCGCTTGCGCGGGCGCGCGGAGCAACAGGCTCGCCAGCATCGGCACGACGGTGAACGTCCATACCAGCGCGGACGCGAGCGCGAGCATCACCGCCTTCGCCATCGGCTGGAACAGCTTGCCCTCGACGCCGCCCAGGCTGAGGATCGGGACATAGACGAGCGTGATGATCGCGATGCCGAACAGCGTCGGCCGCGCGACCGCGCGCGCCGCCTCGATGACGATGGCGCGCCGCTGCTCGGGGCTGAGCTCATCCTCCTTGTCGCGGGCGCGTTCCGTCATCAGCCGCAGGCTGTTCTCCACCACCACGATCGCGCCGTCGACGATCAGGCCGAAGTCGAGCGCGCCGAGACTCATCAGGTTTCCCGACAGGCCGATGATGTGCATGCCCGTCACGGTGACGAGGAAGGCGAGCGGGATCACCAGCACCACGATCACCGCCGCGCGCCAATTGCCCATCACCAGCAACAGCACGAGGGCGACGAGCAGCGCGCCCTCGCCGAGGTTGCGCTCGACGGTATGGATCGTCCGCTCGACGATGTCGGCGCGGCTGTATTGCTCGTGCAGCACCATGCCGTGGGGCAGCGCCGCCTGGATGTCGGGCAGCGCGTCGTGGACGCGCACCGCGGCCTCGCGGCTGTTCTGACCGACGAGCATCATCACCGTGCCCAGCACCGTCTCGCGCCCGTCCTGCGTCGCGGCTCCCTGTCGCGGCGCGGAGCCGATCGCGACGTCGGCAAGGTCGCGCACCGTCAGCGGGAGGGCGCCGCCGGCGAACTTGACCGGGATCGCCTCGATCATCGCGGCGTCGCTGACCCGGGCATTCGTCAGCACGGTGAAGCGCTCGGTCCCGCGGCTGACCGTACCGCCGCCGGCGTTGGCGAGGTTCTTGCCAACCGCGTCCGCCAGTTCGGCCGCGGTGACGCCGTGCATCGCCAGCCGCCGCGGATCGGGCTCGACGACGAACTGCTGTTCCAGCCCGCCGTTGGAATTGACGTCCGCCACGCCCGGCACGGCGCGCATCATCGGGCGGACCGTATATTCCTGCGCCTCGTACAGCTCCATCAACTGGCGCATCGGAGCCATGCCGCGCGGCGGCTGGCGCCATTCGAGCGTATAGTAATAGATCTCGCCAAGCCCGGTGGTGATCGGCGCGAGCTGCGGTTCCGATCCGGGCGGCAACTGGCTCTGCACCGCGTTCAGCCGCTCGGTGACGAGTTGGCGCGCGCGGAACTGGTCGGTGCCGTCCTTGTACAGCAGCGTCACCTGGCTCAGCCCGGTCTTGGTCAGCGAACGGATCTCGTCGAGCCCGGGCTGGCCGCCCATCGCGCGCTCGATCGGCAGCGTCGCCAGATGCTCGATCTCCTCGGGCGCGAGCGAGGGGACGGTGGTGTTGATCTGCACCTGCACGCCGGTCACGTCCGGGATCGCGTCGATCTCGAGCGTCGAGAACGACCAGATGCCCACCATCGCGACGATGGCGGCGATGATCGCGACCGCCAGCCGGTGGCCGGTGACCCAGCCGAGCCAGCCGTTCATGGCTGGCCCTTCATGGCTGGCCACCATGGCTGGGCGTTCATGGCTGGGCCGGCGCGCCGTCGAGGGTGCCGCCGGCGAGCGCGCGCAGTTGCAGCAGCGCGTCCAGCGCCTCGGCGCGCGTGTCGAGCACGGCGTTGAGCGCGGAGCGATAGGCGTCCTGCATCTGCGTGTAGGTCGTCAGCGGGATCGCGCCGAGCCGGAAGTTGCGGTCCGCCTCCGCCGCACGGTCCGCGAACGACTGCGGGGTGTCCGCGCTCCACTGCAGCAGCGCGGTGCGCTTCGCCTCGTACTGCGCCGACTGGTCGAACACCTCGCGTGCGATCCGTCGCTGGGCGTTGACGAGCGTGGCGTCGGCCTGCGCCTGCCGGCCCTGCTCCTGCGCGACCGGCCCCGCCTGCGCGTTCCACACCGGCAGCGATGTCGTCAGCCGGATCCCATAGTTGGTCTGCCGGTCCGCGCCGCTGTGGTCGTAATAAGGGCCGATCGCGACGACCGGGATGCGTGCCTTGCGGGCGAGGTCGACGCGCGGGCCCTGCTGCTCGAACTGCGCGCGGAGCGACTGGAGCTCGAAACTGCGTTCGTCGATCCGCGCCGCCAGCGCCGTTCCCGACGGGAGCGCCGGCAAGCTCATGTCCGGGTGGATGATGCGGATGCGGGCGACGAACGACGCGCCGCGCAACTGGTTGAGCTCGTACAGCGCCGAGTTCGCTGCGGCATCGGCGGTCGCGGCATCGCGCTCGGCGGTGATCGCTCCGGCGCGCAGCACCGCCGCGTCGAGCGTCGGCGCCGGTCCGGCGGGATCGCGCGACACGATGATGTGGGCAAGCTCGCGCATCCGTCCCGCCACGACCCGCGCGGCGGCGGCCTTCTCGTCGGCGGCGAACAGCGCATAGCCGAGCGAGCGGGCGCGCGCCGCGAGCGTGGCGTCGAACGCGGCGAGGCCGATCCGCGCCAACGTCACCTGATGCTCGGCGATGGCGCGGCGCAGCGCGATCCGGCCGCCGAACTCGATCGGCTGCACGACCGAGACCGCATAGGCCGCGGCATCGCCGGTCCGGGCGCCCGTTGTGGGGTCCTCCAAGCGTCGCTGGCCGAACTCGACCGTCACCTCCGGATCGGTGGGCCGTCGCGCCGCGTCGCGCTCGACCCCCGCGGTGTCTATCTGGCGGACGTAGAACTGGCGCTCGGGGTTGTTGGCGACGACATCGCGCGCCAGCGCATCCAGCGACATCGCGGGTCGCTCCTGCGCCGCGGCGATCGTGGGGGCGACAAGCAACAGCGCAGTGCCGAGCCAGAAGTGACGCATGATGGTTCCCGGCCGCTGTTCGCAACCTCTAACGAACCATCTTGCGCTTCGTCGCCTAAGTCCGCTGCCAGAATGTGAACGGCAAACGGAGTTGGTTGGATCGACCTGATCGGACCGCCCTAACGGCGCTGGCGCAACTCGATCGCCGCCTTGTCATAGGCTGCCACGAACGCCGGCTTCTGCATCAGCCGTTCCGCGACGAGCAGGCCGAGCGCCTCCCCCGCCGCCAGATCGCTCCGGAAATGCTGCTCGCAGGTGATGCGGCTCTCCGCATAAAGTGACGCGCGCGCGAGGATCGAGGCGGCGCGGTCCGGAAACAGACGCGCCAGCACGCCCGCATAGGCGAACGCCCTGCTCGTATGGCCGCTCGGATAGCTCGACAGCGGCTCCTCGCCGTTACGCTTGCACGTGGCGATCGCAGGATCGACGATCCACGGGCGTGGGCGGCGGAACTCGTCCTTGCCGCGATCGACCACGCCCTTCTCGCTCGCCCGCACCATCGCCATCAGCTGCGCGGTCGCCGGGAGCCGTGCGAGGTCGAACCCCGGCCCGATCGCGTCTGCGAAGATGCTTGCGTCCTTGACGTCGCCCTCGGCGCGCGCGGCGGCGGCCTGATCGGGGGTCCGCGCGCGCTCGACGGCATGAAGCTCGGCGAGTTCCGCCATCGCCTGCGCGCTGCCCGCCGCCGGCGGTGCCGGCAGCACGAGCGCGGGATCGAGGTCGGCGGGCGAGAGCAGCCCGGCGGGCTTCGGCGCCGCCGCCGTGAGCCCCATCCCGGCCAGCGCCAGGACGATCGATGTCCTCGTCACAGCGTGATCGTGATGTCGCCGGTGACCGCACGGCCGACCTGGAAGATGTACTGATCGTACGGATAGACCAGCGCCTTGGTCGTGGGATCGGTGACGCTCTTATTCTGCGTGATGTTGTTAACGGGCGTCGAGTCGAACAGGTTGGTGATCTCCACCCCGAAGCGGATGCGCTTCAGTTCGTAGCGCACCGAAAGGATCGCGGTGTTGTAGCCGTTGCTCTGGTAGGTCGGCGCATCGTACAGACCGGCGCCGGGCTGCAGGAACCACTGGTGCCCGACCCATTTGTCGATCAGCGAGAAGCGGATCGGGCCCTGTTTGTAGAGTAGGCCGCCCGCCGCCGTCCATTCGGGCGCATTGGCGACCTGCTGCTGCGGCGATCCCGGATTGTTCGTCTTGGCATAGTTGCGCGATCCGTTGGCGAAGACGGCGAACCCATGCGGCAGCGCATAGGTCGCCTGACCCTCGACGCCCTTGTAGGTCACCGCGCCCTGGTTGAAGTAAACGATGCCGACGCCCGGCGTCGCCGAGGTGAACGAGGCGAACTTGTTGTCGAAATCGATCTTGTACACGTCGGCGTCGATGCTCAGGCTGCGGCCGTGGAACACGCTGCCGAGCTGGTAATTGGTCGACCGCTCCGGCACGACGGTCGAGAAACCGGGGTTGGCGACGTACAGCACGCTCAGCGACGGGGCCAGGAAGCCCCTGGCATATTGGAAATAGCCCGACAGGGTCGGCGTCACGGCGTAGTTCACCGTCGCGAACGGCAGATTGGCGGTATAGTCGCTGCTGAGTGTCTGCGCATAGCGGGTGGTCTGGTTGTAAGCTGCGTCGACCTTGCGGTTGAAGTCGACATGCTTGAACCCCGGCGTGATCGTCAGGCCCGTGATCGGCCTCAACTCCAGCTCGGCGAACTCCTCGGTATGGTTGGTCTGACTGTTCTGGTCGAACCGGATGTTCTGCGGGGTGGCGGCGCCCGTGGTCGGGTTGGTCACGGCCTTTTCGATGAAGTTGGGCGACAGGTCGATCAGGTTGACGTCGCGCTGCTGGCGATAGGTATTCGAAAACTCCAGCCAGGCCCCGACGGTTAGCGCGCCGAAGCCGAAGTCGAGCCGCGTCTTGGCGATGTCGCCAAACATGCGATACCGGTTCGACTTGGTATAGCCGGGCACGCCGAACCCGGTGACCGCGGCGATCTTGCCGACCGCGGGCGCGATCGTGACCACGTTCGCGGCCGTCACCGCGGCGGCGACCTGCGCGGGGGTCGTCGCGAGCGGTGTGGTCGTGCCGTAGAGGGTCGTGTCGTTGCCCGACAGCGTCTCGTTGTCGTAGCTGTACGTATAGGCCGTGTTCTCGAAGGTGGACGCCGGCGCCAACTGCGCCTCGAACTTCACGAGCTCGAAATCGGTCGTCTTGTGCGTGTAGTTGTACTTGTAATAGTCCTGTGAATTGGGATCGTTGTTCAGGCTGAAATACTTGCCGTACAGCGCAGCCTGCGACAGCGTCACGCCGTCCTTGTCGGGCTGGTTGAAGCTGTTCTCGTTGTACGTGCCAAGGATCGTCAGCCGCGCCTTTGAGCCGATCGGCACGACGATCTTGCCGAACACGTTGTTGGACGAGAACGGGCTGTACGTCCGCGCGCCCTGCGAGCCGATATGCTGCGCGCTGAACACCGCCTCCGTGCCGCCGAGCTTGTCGATCGCGCCCGTCTGCGCGACCGCGCGCACCAGATAGGTGTCGAACGAGCCATAGCTGCCCAGGACGTCCAGCGAGGAGGTGGCGCGGGTCGCGCGGCTGAACAGGTTGAAATTGCCGCCGAACGTCGCCTGGCCCAACTGGCTCGCATTGCCCGGGCCGCGGTCGACGATCAGCGTCTCGATCGTGTTGGACGGGAAGAACGTGTTCGAATGGTGCGTCGGATCGTTCGTGTCCCCGAACGGCACGCCGTCATAGGTGATGTTGTACTCGCCGTCCTGGAACCCGCGGATCTGCGCCTTCGATTCCGACAGGCCGAGGCCGTTGGCGGCTCCGAAGTTGGACACACTGGGGCTGATGAGCGCGATCTGATTGAAGTCGGCGGTCGCGGGCAGCGAGTCCTCGATGAACGAGCGCGAGATGATCGACTGCGGCTGCGTCGTCTGCAGCGACGCGGTGACCGGCGCGACCTCGTTGGGCCGCGTCGCCGTGACGATCACGTCCGATCCCTCGGCGATGCCGCTCGCCTGCTCCTGCGCGCGCGCCGCCTGCGGGTCGGCCTTGGCGGTCGCCTGAGCCAGCTGGTCGTCCGGCACCACGGGCGCCGTGGGAACGATGGCTGCGGCGGCGGCCTTGTCGGTCGGCGCCGCGAGAGCCGGCTGGGCGACGGCAAGCAGGCCGATCGCGCTGACGCCGAGCGTCAGCCGCCTATGGAACGAAATGCACATTAACTTTCCCCGACCCAACTACACTTGGCGCGCTACGATCGGCTGATGACAGGCCGGCTTCAGTTTTGTGACGGATTGATGGCAGCACGCCGCCAGCCCTGAAGAGCCGGCGAAGGATTCGGTTCGGCGCACGGAGTGGCGCACCTGGTCGGCGGGGCGGGACTGCCATACGACGCGTGACGATGAACCGCATTGCCTCCGCCGTACCTCCTTCCACGCTCGCGGCCCTGGTGATGGCCGCGACGGCCGCCGGCTGCGCCCACTACACGCCGGCACCACTCGCCGCGGAGGCAGCGCTGGCACCGGACGCGGCGGCGCTGGCAGGGATGCCATCCGGGCCGCTCGGCGTCGGCGATGTCGTGGCGCTCGCCATCCGCCGCGCGCCCGTCCTCGTCGCCGCGCGCCAGCGACGCGGAGTGGCCGAGGCGCAGCTCGTCCAGGCGCGGGTGCTCCCCAACCCGATCGTGTCCGGCGCATTCCTGCCGCTGATCTCCGGGGTCGGCGACGTACCCGCCTGGAGCGTGGGGCTGGCCCAGGACGTCAAGTCGCTGCTCGTTTACAAGCCCCGCCGTCGTGCGGCACGCGACAGCGCGCATCAGGTGCAGGCGGATCTCCTCTGGCAGGAATGGCAGGTGGCTGGCGCGGCCCGCCAGCTCGCCGTCGACATCATCGAGCGCGAGCGCAGCCGGGCGCTGTTAGATCAGGCGTTCGCTCTCCTTCAGCAACGATACCGGGTGACGCAGGCCGCCCTGGCCGCCGGCAACGCCACGCTGGTGACGACGGCGCCGAGCGCGCTGGGGTATCAGCAGGCGCGCGCCAATCTCCAGGCGCTCGACCAGGCGCAGTTGAGCGCCCGGCATCAGTTGAACGCCCTGCTGGGACTCGTGCCCGATGCGGTGCTGCCGCTCGCGACGACGGACGACGTCGCCCCGCTCGACATTGCAGCGGTGCGCGCGCTGATCCCCACGCTGCCCGCGCGCCGGCCGGACCTGCTCGCGCTCCGGCTGGGCTACGCCGCGCAGGACGAGACGCTCCGGGCCGCGATCCTGGGGCAGTTCCCGGACCTGGTCCTGGGCGGCGCCGCGTCCAGCGACAACAGCCGGGTCATCAACGCCGGTCCCAACGTCCAGCTCGGCCTGCCGGTGTTCGACCGCAACCAGGGCAACGTCGCGATCGCGCGGGCCTCGCGGGCGCAGCTCGCTGCGGAGTACGCGGCTCGTCTGGGTACCGTCGTCGGCGAGGTCGGGGCGCTGCTGACCGAGACCGAGCAGATCCGCCGGCAGCTCGCTGTGGTGCAGCGCGATTTGCCGGCCGCCCGCATCGCGGCGGCGCGCGCGAGCACCGCCTTCGGGGCGTCGGCGCTCGACGAGCGGGCCTATGTCGACCTTGTCACCAACCGCTTCGCCAAGGAACAGGAAGTGCTGACCCTCCAGCTCGCGCTGCTCGATCGCCAGGTCGCGATCGAAGCGCTGATCGGTGCCGGCCTTCCGCAGGTAGACACGCTGGGCTTGCCCGATCCGGGCCCCAACCCAGGCCGGGCCGGAGCCGCGCGATGAGGGCGGCGCACGCACTCCTGCCCTGCCTCGGGGCTGCGCTGTTGGCCGGATGCGGATCGTCGCAGCCTGCACCCGACGCGACGCCCGTACCAACGACCCTGGTGACCACGATCGCGCCGCGCCAAGGATCGTTGGCGCTGCTGATCGAGAGCTACGGCCAGGCGGCGCCGGCGGCCAATGGCGTCACGACGCTGAGCGTGCCGCAGCCGGGTCAGGTGGTGGCGGTGGCGGTGGTCGCCGGGGCCCGCGTCGCGGCCGGTCAGCCGATCGCCAGCTTCACCGTTTCGCCGACCGCCCGCAGCGGCTATGTTCAGGCGGCCGACGCGCTGCGCGCCGCGCAGAAGCAGCGACGGACGACGCAGACGCTGCTGGGCCAGCAGCTCGCGACCAACGATCAGCTCGTCCAGGCCGATCGCGCGGTCACGGACGCGCAAGCGGCACTCGACGCGCTGCGGCAGGAGGGTGCGGGCGCCGGAACCGTGACGCTCCGCGCGCCCCACGCCGGGATCGTCGCCACCGTGCCCGTCGCGCCGGGCGACCGCACCCAGCCGGGCCAGGCGCTCGCGACGATCGCGCGCACGGGTGCGATGATCGTCACCGTCGGCATCGATCCGGCCCGGCGCGGCGAGCTCAGGGCCGGCGAGCCCGTCAGGCTCAGCCGGCTGGACGGCACCGCGCCGCCGGTCGCCGGCCGCATCGTCCGCGTCGATGCGGTCCTCAACCCGCGCACGCGGCAGGTGGACGTCGACATCGGCTATCCGGCCGGCGCGCTGCTGTCGGGCGAGGCGGTGCGGGTGGGGATCGAGTCCGGTCGCGCGTCCGGCTGGATCGTCCCGCACCGCGCGGTCGTGATCGACGCCGACGGCAAGGCGCTGGTGTACCAGGCCGTCCGCGGCAAGGCGCGGTCGGTGAGCGTCGCCGTCCGCGCGAGCGAGGGCGACCAGGACTGCGTCGCCGGTCCGCTCGACGCGCGCGCGCCGGTGATCGTGGACGGCGCCTTCCAGCTCTCGGCCGGCGACGCGATCCGCACCGGTCCGGCGACATGAGCTACGTCCGGCTGCTCGCGGATCAGTCGCGCGCGCTGCTCGTCATCGCCTTCGCGCTGGCCGTCGCTGGCGCGGTCGCGGCGCTATCGCTGCCGATCGGGCTGTTCCCGCAGGTGGCCTTCCCCCGCGTGGTCGTCGACATCGACGCAGGCTCGCGGCCCGCGGACCAGACCGCGCTCGCCGTCACCCGCCCCGTCGAACAGGCGCTGCGCGCGGTGCAGGGGGTGCAGGACGTGCGATCGGAGACGACGCGCGGCTCGGCGCAGGTGTCGATCGATTTTGGCTGGGGTCGTGACATGACGGCGGGCACGCTGCTGGTCGAGGTCGCCATGTCGCGCGCGGTCGCCACGCTGCCGGCCGGCACGACCTACACCGTCCGGCGGATGGACCCGACCGTCTTCCCAATCATCTCCTATGCGCTGGAATCAGACCGGACGAGCCCGGTCCAGCTCCAGGACTTCGCCCGTTTCCAGGTCACGCCGCTGCTGAGCGGCATCGCCGGGCTCGCGCGCGTCGACGTGCAGGGCGGCGAGACGGCGGAGGTGGAGGTGCTCGCCGACCCCTTGCGGCTCGCGAGTCACGGCCTCGCGATGACCGACCTGTCGACGGCGATCGCCAACGGCAACGTGCTGAGCGCGGTCGGGCGGGTGCAGGATCGCGGGCGGCTGTCGCTGGTGATCGCCGACCGCACGCTCGCCGGCGCCGCGCAGGTCGGCGACGTGGTGGTGAAGGCCGATCCCGCCGGCGTGGTGCGCGTGCGCGACGTCGCCACCGTGCAGCAGGGCGTGGTGCCGCAATGGTTGCGCGTGGTGGAGGACGGCAAGCCGGCCGTGCTGTTCAACATCTACCAGCAGCCCGACGGCAATTCGGTGCGCGTCGCGCAACTGGTCCGCGACAGGCTTGCCGGCCTCGCGCTCCCGCCCGGCACCCGGCTGGTGAACTGGTACGACCAGAGCGAGCTCGTCACGCAGTCGGTCGCCAGCGTGCGCGATGCGGTGCTGATCGGCCTCGTGCTCGCCGCGCTGGTGCTGCTGGTGTTCCTGCGCGACTGGCGGATCACGCTGGTGGCGGTGATCGTGGTGCCCGCGACGCTCGCGGTGACGGTGCTGGTCCTGCTGGTCTGCGGCATGAGCTTCAACATCATGACGCTGGGCGGCATCGCCGCCGCGGTCGGCCTGCTGATCGACGACGTGATCGTGATGGTGGAGCATATCGTCCGCCGCGCGGGCGGCAGCGAACCCTCGACAGGTGACGATCAGCCGAGAGGAGCCGCCGCCGTGCTGCCCGCCGCGCGCGAGTTCATGGTGCCGCTGACGGGATCGAGCCTCGCGACGCTGATCGTGTTCCTGCCGCTCTCGTTCCTCACCGGCGTCACCGGCGCGTTCTCCAAGGCGCTGGCCGTGACGATGGCGGCGGCGCTCGCCATATCCTGGGCGATGACGGCGTTCGTCGTGCCGGTGCTCGTGCGGCGGCTGGTGGACTTCGACCGGGCGCATGATCCGGGCGCGGCCGGCGCGGGCCGGCTCGGCCGCTGGCACGATCGCGGCCTCGACGGGCTGCTGGCAAGGCCGTGGCTGCTTGCCGTCATCGCGGTGCCGCTGCTGGCGATCGGCTATGTCGGCTATGCCCACGTGCCCACCGGCTTCATGCCCAAGGTCGACGAGGGCGGCTTCGTCATGGACTATTACACGCCGGCCGGCACCTCGCTCGACGAGACCGGGCGCGAGATGGCGCAGGTGGACGCGATGCTGCACGCCGATCCGGACGTGCTCACCTTCTCGCGGCGGCTCGGCACCGGCCTCGGCGGCGACCTGGGGCAGAGCTATCACGGCGACTATTTCGTCCGGCTCAAGCCCGCGCATGCCAGGCCGACCGAGGAGGTCGCCGCCGCCATCGCCGGGCGGGTGACCGCCGAGGTGCCGGGCGTCCAGGTCGAGGTCGCGCAGCTGATGGAGGACCTGATCGGCGACCTGACGGCGGTGCCGCAGCCGATCGAGATCAAGCTGTTCGTCGCCGATCCCGCCCTGCTCTACCCGCAGGCGAGGAAGGTCGCCGCGCTGATCGGCCGGATCGACGGCGTCGTGGAGGTGAAGGACGGCGTCCAGCTGGCGGGCGACGCGATCGACGTCCACATCGATCCGATCCGCGCAGGGTTCGAGGGCACCACCCCCGCCGACGTGCAGGCCGCGCTCGACGCGTCGCTGACCGGCACGGTCGCGACCGCGCTGCCGCAGGCGACCAAGTCGGTCGACGTGCGCGTGCGGCTGCCCGACATGACGACGATGACCCGCGACGAGCTCGCCCGGCTGCCGATCCGGGCGGCGGACGGGCACGTGTTCGCGCTGTCGCGGGTCGCCGATCTCCAGCCGGTGGTGGGCCAGCCGCAGATCGCGCGCGAGAACCTCGAACCGATGGTCGCCGTCACCGGCCGCATCGAGGGCCGGGGCATCGGCGCGGCGGTGGGCGACGTGGTGGCGGCGCTGGGGCGGCCGGGCGTGCTCGCGCCGGGGATACGATACGAGCTGGGCGGGCTTTATCAGCAGCAGCAGATCGCCTTCGCGGGGCTCGCCCGGGTGTTCGTCGCGGCGCTGATCGCCGAGTTCGTGCTGTTGCTCCTGCTCTACCGCCGGTTCGCGACGCCGGTCATCATCATCGGCTGTTCGCTGCTGTCGACCACCGCCGTCTTCACCGCGCTCTGGCTCACGGGCGTCGACCTCAACATCACGGCGCTGATGGGCATGACGATGATCATCGGCATCGGCACCGAGATGGCGATCTTCTACGTCTCGGAGTTCGAGGCGCTGGCGCATCGCATGCCGCCCGGGCAGGCGGTGCGCGAGGCGAGCCGCAACCGGCTGCGGCCGATCACGATGACGACGCTGGCCGCGATCCTGACGCTCCTGCCGCTGGCGCTCGCGATCGGTCAGGGGTCGGGCATCCAGCAGCCGCTCGCGATCGCGATCATCGCGGGGCTGCTGCTGCAATATCCGCTCGTGCTGCTCGCGATGCCGGCGCTCGTGCGTCTCACGATCCCGCAGGCGGGCACCGCGACCTCCGCGTGACCCTCGTCGCGGCGGCGCGAGGGTCAGCTCGGCCGGACGACCACGAAGTGGAAGGTGCCGGGCAGCCCGACGGGCCTCCCGCCCGGCGTCGCCGGCGCGCCGAGCCGGGCGGTCGGCAGATAGACCGCGCCTGTCGACGGATCGAGCGCCCCCGTGCGCGCGCCCGGCTCGGTCTGGACGGTCGCGATCTTCGTCACGGTGCCGCCGAGCGACAGGACCTCTAGCACGCCGGCCTTGCCGCATGGGATCAGCACCACGCCGCGGCGCTCGTCGAGCAGCGCGGCGTCGGGTCCAGGCGCGATGTCCACCAACCCGGACACTTGCCGCCGCCCCGCATCGACCACCGCCGCCTTGCCGTTGGCGCAGGCGCTGATCAGCCGGTCGTGCGAGGCGTCATAGGCGAGCCCGGTCGGCCTTTCGCATCCGGTGAGCGGGATCGGCGCCTCGAGCTTGCCGGTCGAGAGGTCGACCACCTCGATCTCGTTCGCGTCCTCGTCGTTGATGAACAGCCGCCGGCCGCGGCCGATCACCCCTTCTTCGAGCGCCGGCTTGACCGGGATGGTGCGGATGATCCGGCGGCCGGCCACGTCCACCTCCGACACGCTGCCGCCGTGGGCGTTCATCACCAGCACGTGCCGCGTCGCCGGATCATAGGTGGCGGCATCGGGATCGTCGCCCGCCGCCAGCCGCGCCGTCTCCGCGCCGCTCGCCTCGTCGAGCAGGCGCACGGTGTTGTCGCGGCCGCTGGTGACGAGCAGCGTCCCCGTGCCGGGAACGGGTATGACCGAATGACCGTGCTGGATGGCGCCGATCGAGCGGACGGCGTTGGCCTGCGCGAGGTCGACGTCCGTCACCGTATCGCCATGGGTGACGTAGAGGTGGTGGCGGTCGGGGTCGACGGCGGCATAATCCCAGCCCGAGCCGTCCGGCCCCGCGATGCTGCCCGCGACCCGGTATGTCGGTGCGCTGGCGGGAGCCGCAGCCGCGAGCAGAAGGGCGACGCTGGAGAGAAGGATCATGCGCACCGTTTGAAGCTCCCGCTGGATTGGCGTCACCCATGCGCACTCCAACGCGTCGACGCCAGACCCGGACGCCGAGTCTCGGCCTGTATAGCTTCGGCGACTTGCTGAACCGGACGACGCTGCGGGTGCTTGCACGAGGTGTGAGCAGGAACGATGAGGCGCACGGGGCAGTCTCGTAAGTGGCTTGCGCGTGATATAAGGGAGGTGGTCGGACCAGATGCTGGCCGTGGACTTTGGGAGTAATCGTTGATCCGCCTTCTGCCTGCGCTGCTCCTGGCCGCCGCCGCTCCCGTCGCCCCTAGCGACACCGTCGTCGGTCGCTGGAAGACCGAGACGCACAACGGGATCGTGGACATCCAGCGCTGTGGCGCCTCGATCTGCGGCCGCATCGTGACGTCGGACAACATGCGTGCCCAGCCCGACATGAAGGATGCGAACAACAAGGACGCCGCGTCTCGAGGCCGCTCCTTGCACAACCTAGAGATCCTGAAAGGCTTCACCTGGAGCGATGGCGTGTGGAGCGGCGGCACGATCTACAATGCCGAGGATGGCCGCACCTACAGCGCCAAGATCACGCCGATCGATGCCAACCAGCTGAAACTGCGCGGCTGCGTCTTCGTGCCGGTCTGCAAGACGCAAGTCTGGACGCGCGTCCACTGATTCTGTCCGTAGCGAGCCACGGTCTCGCAGTCATTCGCTTCTTTGATCCTCCCCGAGCTTGTCTCGGGGAGGGGGACCATCGGCAAAGCCGATGGTGTAGGGGCAACTCGCGAGCGACCCGTCCAGTCCGGCCCCTCCACCACTCGCCTCCGGCGAACGGTCCCCCTCCCCAAGACGGGCTCGGGGAGGATGAAGTGAATCTAACCGCCCGGCGCAGCGACCAGGTCAGATCCCGTCCGCGATCACCGTGCAACCCTTCGCCTCGAGCACGCCCGTCAGTTCGGCGATGCACGCGTCCGCGATCGCCGGGTCGGCGCTGCGCACGACGAAGTTGGCGCCGGTCCTGCCGTCGCGGAAGAACGGATAGCTGCCGATCGCGACGAGCCCCTCCCCGCCCGCGTGCGCCTTCTCCGTCTGGCGCAGCAGGTCGGCCACCTCGCTCTCCGCGACCCAGCAACCGATCGTGCGGCTGACCACCGGCCGACCGCCCTCCAGCGTGCCGGTCAGCGTGTCGAGCATGCCGGCGGTGATGTGCGGCACGCCGGCCATGACGAAGATGTTGCCCCAGCGGATGCCCGGCGCCCCGGACACGCGGTTCTCGATCAGCGCCGCGCCGTCGGGTACCCGCGCCATCCGCGCCCGCGCCTCGGTCAACCCGCCGCGCGTCGCGTAGTAGCTCTCCAGGATCGCCATGGCCTGCGGATGATGGACCACCCCGACGTCCAGCGCCTCGGCGATCGCGTCCACCGTGATGTCGTCGTGGGTCGGCCCGATGCCGCCGGTCGTGAACAGATAATCGTTGCGCGCGCGAAGCTGGTTCACCGCCTCGACGATCGCCGGCGTCCGGTCGGCCACCACGCGCACCTCCGCCAGGCGGATGCCCTGCACGTTGAGCCAGGTGGCGAGTTGGGCGACGTTCCGGTCCTGCGTCCGGCCGGAAAGGATCTCGTCGCCGATGACGACGAGCGCGGCGGTCCAGATGCGTTCGCTCATCGCTCCCTTCTAGCCGCTCGCGGAACGCTCGCAAAGCCGCGTCGCGCTGCTATATCTTGCGGCATGACCGACTATGTTACCGTTTCCACCGACGCCCCGCAGGCCCGCACGGGTGCGATCAAGCTCTATGGCCCGGACGCGTTCGCCGGGATGCGGCGCGCCGGCGCGCTGGCGGCGGCGACGCTCGACCATATCGTACCGCACATGGTGCCGGGCGTGACGACCGGCGAGATCGACCGGATCATCCTCGACCTCATGCGCGCCGAGGGCGCCCTGCCCGCGACGCTCGGCTATCGCGGCTATACCCATGCGAGCTGCATCTCGATCAACCACGTCGTCTGCCATGGCATCCCGAGCGAGAAGACGCTGAAGTCGGGCGACATCGTCAACGTCGACGTGACGCCGATCGTCGACGGCTGGCACGGCGACAGCAGCCGCATGTACCTGATCGGCGACGTGCCGCTGAAGGCGCGCCGGCTCGTTGAGGTCACCTACGAATGCCTGATGCTCGGCATCGGGCAGGCGCGGCCCGGCAACACGATGGGCGACGTCGCCCATGCGATCCAGCGGCACGCGGAGGGGCATCGCTATGGCGTGGTGCGCGATTTCTGTGGCCACGGCGTCGGGCGCCTGTTCCACGACGCGCCGGAGGTGGTGCATGTCGGACGGCCCGGCACCGGCCCCGAGTTGCGCCCCGGCATGATCTTCACGATCGAGCCGATGGTCAACACCGGCCGGCCCGACGTGAAGCTGCTCGACGACGGCTGGACGGCGGTGACGCGCGACCGGTCGCTGTCGGCGCAGTTCGAGCATAGCGTCGGCATCACCGACGACGGATGCGAGGTATTCACCTTCAGTCCCGCAGGGCTGCACAAGCCGCCCTACTGACGCTCGCTCCACCGCTCCGCCGGGCCTTGCCCCCTCGCCTGCCGGCTGGCACGGTCGAGTTCGGGAACTGGGGCCGGTTGAGGAGCGCGTGCGTGAAGAAGATCGAGGCCATCATCAAGCCCTTCAAGCTCGACGAGGTGAAGGAAGCGCTCCACGAGGTCGGCGTCAGCGGGATCACGGTGATCGAGGCCAAGGGTTTCGGCCGGCAGAAGGGCCACACCGAGCTCTATCGCGGCGCCGAATACGTCGTCGACTTCCTGCCCAAGGTGAAGCTGGAGATCGTGGTGGAGGACAGGCTGTGCGACCGCGCGGTGGAGGCGATCGCCGCGGCGGCGCAGACCGGGCGGATCGGCGACGGCAAGATCTTCGTCCTGTCCGTCGAGAGCGCGCTGCGCATCCGGACCGGCGAACGCGACGACGCGGCGATCTGACGAGGCCGTCGGGCAGAAAACCGTCGCGTCCCGTTTGACGCGACGCGGTGCAGCATGGAATGTGCGGCGAACACCAGTTCCAGCGAAGGACCGAGCATGGCGAAGACGGCGAGCGACATCCGGGGCGTGATCGAGGAGAAGGAGATCGAGTGGGTCGACCTCCGCTTCACCGATCCCAAGGGCAAGTGGCAGCATCTGACGATGGTCGCCGCCGCCTGCAGTGAGGACGAGCTGACCGACGGCTTCATGTTCGACGGCTCGTCGATCGAGGGCTGGAAGGCGATCAACGAGAGCGACATGGTCCTGAAACCGGATCTGGACGCGTCGTATATCGATCCCTTCTCGGCGACGCCGATGATGATCCTGTTCTGCAACGTGGTGGAGCCCGGCACCGGTGAGCTTTATGCCCGCGATCCGCGCTCGTGCGCGCGGCGGGCGGAGACGTATCTCCAGTCGACCGGCCTTGGCGACACCGTCTATGTCGGTGCCGAGGCCGAGTTCTTCATGTTCGACGATGTGAAGTTCAACACCGGCTACAACGAGAGCTTCTTCAAGATCGACGACATCGAGCTGCCGACCAACACCGGCCGTGATTACGACGGCGGCAACCTCGCCCACCGTCCGCGCGCCAAGGGCGGCTATTTCCCCGTCGCCCCGGTCGACTCGGCGGTTGATATCAGGGCCGAGATGGTCTCGACGATGCTCGAGATGGGGCTGCCCTGCGACAAGCACCATCACGAGGTCGCGGCGGGGCAGCATGAGCTGGGGCTGACGTTCGGCACGCTGGTGACGACCGCGGATCGCATGCAGATCTACAAATACGTCGTCCACATGGTCGCGCACGCCTACGGCAAGACGGCGACGTTCATGCCCAAGCCGATCAAGGAGGACAATGGCTCGGGGATGCACACGCATTTCTCGATCTGGAACGAGGGAAATCCGCTGTTCGCCGGCAACGGCTATGCCGGCCTCAGCGACATGTGCCTGTACTTCATCGGCGGCGTCATCAAGCATGCCAAGTCGTTGAACGCGTTCACCAATCCGTCGACGAACAGCTACAAGCGGCTGGTGCCGGGCTATGAGGCGCCCGTGCTGCTGGCCTATTCCAGCCGCAACCGTTCGGCGTCGTGCCGCATCCCCTACGGCACGGGCGCCAAGGCCAAGCGGGTCGAGATCCGCTTCCCCGACGCGCTCGCTAACCCGTATCTCGCCTATGCCGCGCTGCTGATGGCGGGGCTCGACGGCATCCAGAACCGCATCCATCCCGGCGAGGCGATGGACAAGAACCTGTACGACCTGCCCCCCGCCGAACTGGCCGAAGTGCCCACCGTCTGCGCGAGCCTGCGCGAGGCGCTGGACAGCCTGAAGGCCGATCACGACTATCTCCTGAAGGGAGACGTGTTCACCGCCGACCAGATCGAATCGTACATCGAGCTGAAGTTCCAGGACGTCGTGCGCTGGGAGATGACGCCCAGCCCGGTCGAATACGACATGTACTACAGCGGTTGACGATGGCGGGGAGGGCTCCGGCCCTCCCCTTTGCCGGTCCGTTGTGGCAGCGATGCGCGATGATGACCTTCTTCCGATGGCTGGCGCTGCTGGCGCCCGCTGCCCTCCTCGCCGGGCCGATTGCGGCGCAGACCGCCCCGCCCGCGCCGTTGACCGTATCGGGCGACGTGACGCTGGTCACCGACTATCGCTTCCGCGGCCTGTCGCGCAGCGACCGCGACCCGGCGGCGGGGGCGAGCGTCGCCATCGACACGCTGGCCGGCGCCTATCTGAGCGTCACCGCGAGCAGCATCGGCAGCTATGTGGCCCGGAATGCCGACGCCGAGATGGACCTGACGGCAGGCTATCGCGCCACGCTCGACGGCACGGGCGTCGACGCGGGGCTGACCTATTATTTCTATCCCGGCAGCCGAGGCGGCGCGACCGACTTTGCCGAGCCGTTCGTGATCGTCAGCCGATCCTACGGACCGCTCACGGGCCACCTGGGCGCAAACCTTGCCTGGGCGCAACGCGGGCTCGGGATCGGGGGCGATCGGCGCGGAGGCGCCTATGTCCACGGCGATCTGGAAGCGGGCATCCCTCGCACGCCGGTGACCGTCAGCATCCACGCCGGCCACGCATTCGACGCCGACGCGGCGACGCTTGGCCGCCGCTACACCGACTGGCGGCTGGGCGCGGCCTGGACCCGCCGCGCTGTTACGGTGGGGCTCGCCTATGTCGATACCGACACGCACGCGTACCGATATCCGGCCGCCATCGCTGGCGCGCGGGATGATCTGGCGGCGGGTACGGTTCTGGCTTCGGTCGGCCTGTCGTTCTGAAACCTGGTTTTGCCGGACAGGATCAATCGAGATTGGGGCGCAGCCAGCGCTCGGCGGTCGGCAGGTCCACCCCGCGCCGGAGCGCGTAATCGGCCACCTGATCCTGGCCGATCCGCGCCACACCGAAATACTCCGCCTGCCCATGGCCGAAATAGAAGCCGCTGACGGCCGCCGTCGGCAGCATCGCGAAGCTGTCGGTCAGCGTCAGGCCGGTCGTCGCCTCCGCGTCCAATAGCTCGAACAACTGCCGTTTCACGCTGTGCTCGGGACAGGCGGGATAGCCGGGCGCGGGGCGGATGCCGCGATAGTGCTCGCGGACCATCGCCTCGTTGGTTAGCTGCTCGTCGGGCGCATAGCCCCACAGCTCGCGGCGCACGTGCGCGTGCAGGCTCTCGGCGAACGCCTCGGCCATCCGGTCGGCGAGGGCCTTGAGCAGGACGTCGTTATAGTCGTCGTGCCCGGCCTTGTAGGCGGCGATGTGGCTGTCGATGCCATGGATGCCGACCGCAAAGCCGCCGATCCAGTCGCCGGCGGGGTCGACGAAATCCGCGAGGCACATGTTGGCGCGGCCGGCGCGCTTGGCGATCTGCTGGCGCAGGAACGGCAGCCGCGTTCCACTGTCCAGCACCACGTCGTCGCCATCGCGCGCGCACGGCCACAGCGCCGCGACGCCGCGCGCCGTCAGCCACTTCTCCGCCACGATTCGGTCGAGCATCGCCTGCGCGTCCTCGTACAGTCCGCGCGCGCTCTCCCCCACCACCTCGTCGTCGAGGATCGCCGGGAAGTTGCCGGCGAGTTCCCACGCGCGGAAGAACGGCGTCCAGTCGATATGGTCGCGCAGGTCCTCCAACGACCAGTCGTCGAATACGTGGACGCCCGGCTTCACCGGATCGGGCGCCTTCAGCATCATGTCGGCCGGGAACGGGTTCGCGCGCGCGTCGGCCAGCGGCAACAGGTCGTTCTGCCTCTTGCCCTCGCGTGCTCGGCGCACCTTCTCATAGTCGGCCGCGACGCCGGCGACGTAATCGTCGCGGCCGGTCGTGCTGACCAGCGTCGTCGCGACGCCGACCGCGCGGCTCGCGTCGAGCACATGGACCACCGGTCCGTCGTACTTGGGCGAGATGCGCAGCGCGGTGTGGACCTTGCTGGTCGTTGCGCCGCCGATCAGCAGCGGCATCGTCATTTTGGCGCGGGTCATCTCCTCGGCCACCGTCACCATCTCGTCGAGCGACGGCGTGATAAGGCCGGACAGCCCGATCATATCGGCGTCGCTCTCCTTGGCGGCTTCCAGGATCTTCGACCACGGCACCATCACGCCCAGATCGACCACGTCGAAGCCGTTGCATTGGAGGACGACGCCGACGATGTTCTTCCCAATGTCGTGAACATCGCCCTTGACGGTCGCCATCACGATCTTGCCCTTGCCCTTCGATCCCGGCTCCTTCGACGCCTCGATGAAGGGCAGCAGATGAGCCACCGCCTTCTTCATGACGCGAGCGCTTTTGACGACTTGCGGCAGGAACATCTTGCCCGATCCGAACAGGTCGCCGACGACGTTCATCCCGTCCATCAGCGGGCCCTCAATCACTTCGATTGGCCTCGCGAACTGCTGGCGGCATTCCTCGGTGTCGTCCACCACATGCGCGTCGATGCCCTTCACTAGCGCATATTCGAGCCGCTTGGTGACCGGCAGGCTACGCCACTCGGCCGCCTGCTTCTCCGCGACCGCGTCGGTGCCGCGGTATTTCTCCGCCAGCGCGACCAACCGGTCGCCCGCCTCGGGATCGCGGTTGAGGATGACGTCCTCGCAGGCCTGGCGCAGCTCGGGATCGATCGTGTCGTAGACGTCGAGCTGGCCCGCATTGACGATCCCCATGTCCATGCCGGCCGGGATCGCGTGGAACAGGAAGATCGAGTGCATCGCGCGGCGTACCGGCTCGTTGCCGCGAAAGCTGAAGCTCAGGTTCGAAAGGCCGCCCGAGATATGCACATGCGGGCAACGCGCCTTGATCTGCTTGCAGGCCTCGATGTAGTCAACCGCATAGTTGTTGTGCTCCTCGATCCCCGTCGCGACCGCGAACACATTGGGATCGAAGATGATGTCCTCGGGCGGGAAACCGATGGTCATCAGCAGATCATAGGCGCGCGAGCAAATCTCGACCTTGCGCGCCTGCGTGTCCGCCTGTCCGACTTCGTCGAACGCCATCACGACGGCGGCGGCACCGTAGTTCATGCACTTACGAGCATAATGGAGGAACGGCTCCTCGCCCTCCTTCATGCTAATTGAATTGACGATCGGCTTGCCCGACACGCATTTCAGCCCCGCTTCAATCACGTCCCACTTGGACGAGTCGATCATGATCGGGACGCGGGCGATGTCGGGTTCGGCGGCGATCAGCTTGAGGAACGTCGTCATCGCGTGGTGCGCGTCGAGCAGCCCTTCGTCCATGTTGACGTCGACCACCTGCGCGCCGTTCTCCACCTGCTGGCGCGCGACCTCGACCGCGCGGGTGTAGTCGCCCGCCATCACCATCTTCTTGAACGCGGCGGAACCGGTGACGTTGGTGCGCTCGCCGATATTGACGAACTGGGTGGAGGAGGGAGCAGAGGCCACAGGAGTCCCGTTCGTGTCGAGCGAAGTCGAGACACATGCGAGGTGTCCCTTGATCCCGTTTCTCGACTTCGCTCGAAACGAACGGGGTGGGTGATCGGCGACCGCTAAGCCGCCATCGTGAACGGCTCCAGCCCCGCCAGCCGCGTCTTCACCGGCGGCACCGGCATCCGCCGCGGGGCAACCCCGCGAACCGTGTCCGCAATCGCCTTGATGTGCGCCGGCGTCGAGCCGCAGCAGCCGCCCAGCACGTTGACCTGCCCCGCATGCGCCCACTCGCCGACGAGGCCAGCCGTGGTCACTGGCATCTCGTCATATTCGCCGAGCTCGTTGGGCAGGCCGGCATTGGGGTAGACCATGATCAGCGTGTCGCACAGCTCGGAGAGGACCTTCACGTGCGGGCGGAGCTGCTCCGCACCGAACGAGCAGTTGAGCCCGATCGTCAGCGGCTTGGCGTGGCGCACCGCATGCCAGAACGCCTCCACCGTATGCCCCGACAGGTTGCGGCCCGACAGGTCGGTCAACGTCATCGACAGCATGATCGGCAGGTCGCGGCCCAGCGCCTCGCCGGCGTCGAGCGCGGCCATGATGCCGGCCTTGGCGTTCAGCGTGTCGAAGACCGTCTCGATCAGGATGAAGTCGGCCCCACCCTCGACCAGTGCGTCGACCTGCTGGCGGTACACGCCCGTCAGATAGTCAAAGTCGATCTCGCGATATCCGGGATCGTTGACGTCGGGCGAGAGCGACAGCGTCTTGTTCGTCGGCCCGATCGCACCGGCGACGAAGCGCGGGCGGCCATCACGGGCCTGATACTCGTCCGCCAACCGGCGCGCCAGCCGCGCGCTCTCGACGTTGATCTCGTGCACCAGATGCTCGGCGCCATAATCGGCCTGGCTGATGATGTTGGCGGAAAAGGTGTTGGTCTCCGCAATGTCCGCGCCCGCCTCGAAATAGGCGCGGTGGATCGACTCGGGCACCTTCGGCATGGTGAGCGCGAGGATGTCGTTATTGCCCTTCTGATCCTTCGACAGGCCGAGCGTGCCGGCATAGGCCGCCTCGTCCAGCTTCCAGTTCTGGATCTCCGTGCCGAATGCGCCGTCGGTGATAAGGATGCGGTCCGCCGCTTGGGCGTTGAAGGTCTCGCGCGGGGTCATGCCGGTATCTCTCACGCGGCCACCGCCTGCTGCTCCGTGCCGGGCCGTACGCCGAGCATGTGGCAGATCGCATAGGCGAGCTCGGCGCGGTTGAGCGTGTAGAAGTGAAAATGTCGCACGCCGCCCGCGTAGAGCCGGCGGCACAGCTCGGCGGCGATCGTCGCGGCGACGAGCTGGCGCGCGGCGGGGCGGTCGTCCAGACCCTCGAACAGCCGATCCATCCAGCCCGGGATCGCCGCGCCGCACATGCCCGCGAACTTGCGCGTCTGCGCGACGTTTGAGACCGGCAGGATGCCGGGCACGATCTCGGCGGTGATGCCAGCCGCCGCCGCGCGGTCGCGGAAGCGGAAATACGCCTCGGGCGAGAAGAAGAACTGCGTGATCGCGCGATTGGCGCCGGCATCGATCTTGCGCTTGAGGTTGTCGATGTCCGCGTCCGGGCTGCCGGACTCGGGATGGCACTCCGGATAGGCGGCGACCGATATCTCGAACGGGTGCAGCCGCCGCAGGCCCGCGACCAGATCGGCCGCGTTGCGATAGCCGCCGGCATGCGCCTGATACGGCGCACCCGGCACCGGCGGATCGCCGCGTAGTGCGACAATGTGGCGCACGCCTGCGGCCCAATATTCCTGCGCGACCTGGTCGATCTCGTCCTTGGTCGCCTCCACGCAGGTCAGGTGCGCGGCCGCCGGGATCGCGGTCTCGCGGCTGATCCGCGCCACCGTCGCGTGCGTCCGCTCGCGCGTCGATCCGCCGGCGCCATAGGTCACCGACACGAAACTGGGCGCTAGCGGCTCCAGCGTTCGGATCGCCTCCCACATCGCCACATCCATCTTGTCCGTCTTGGGCGGGAAGAACTCGAACGACACCGCCATGTCGCCGGCCAGGTCGGCGAACAACGGCGCCTCCAGCGCGCACCGCGCCTCTTCGAGTTCCGGAATCGAGAGTGTCATGCCGCCTTCACCTCATCCACCGCGCCAACAGTTCCCGCTATAGTCTTGCGAGCAAGCCACAATGTCACCGTCAGCTCGCCGCCCGCAAGCGTCTCGATCCGCATCGGCGCAAGCCCAGCGGCCTGAAACCAGCCGAGCATCTGCTCATCGGAAAAGCCCAGCCGCGCATGAGCCTCCTGCGCGCGCAGCTCCTCGCGCTGGTGCGGCGCGAAGTCGACGATCAGCAGCCGCCCGCTCGGCGCCAGCACGCGCGCCGCCTCGGCGATCGCCGCCGCCGGCTGCTGCGCGAAGTGGAGCACATGGTGCAGGATCGCGAGGTCCGCCGATCCCGCCGCCATCGGCAACTGGTACAGGTCCGCCTGCCGCAGGTCCGCCGGACGACCGCATTCGGCGAGCTTCGCGCGAGCAAGGCGCAGCATCTCCGAACTGCGGTCGATCCCGATGGCGCTCTTCGCGCGGGCGCCGAACAGCTCGATCATCCGGCCGGTGCCGGTGCCGATGTCGATCAGCCGCCCGACCGGACCGTCGCCGAGCACCATTTTCATCGCCGCCTCGACCTGGCTTTCGGCGACATGCAGCGACCGGATCGCGTCCCACTCGCCGGCATGCGCCTCGAACCACGTCGAGGCCGCGGCGGCGCGATCGGCGCGTACCGCCGTCAGCCGCGCGGCATCGGCAGCGGTCCAGTGATCGCCCTCCGCCCCGTCCCACTGATCGAGCGCCGTCAGCACCGGGCCGGTCCGGTTCGTATCGCCCAAGGCGACGAAGACCCAGCTTCCCTCCTTGCGCCGCACCGCCAGCCCGGCATCGACCAGTATCTTGACATGGCGCGACACGCGCGGCTGGCTCTGTCCCAACACCTGCGCCAGCTCGCCGACGGACAGCTCCATCGTGCGCAGCAGCGCCAGGATGCGAAGCCTCGTCGCATCAGCCAAGGCACGGAAGATGTCGAGCGCGGTCGCCATGACATTACGGTATAAAGATATCTTTATATGACGTCAATCGCCGACGTGTGTTGCCTCTCCGGGAGCGAACCGGGAGAGAAGGCGTTGCGACTCCGTCACCATGCCCGTTACAATCATCGAGGATCGCCCATGAAGTCGCTCCCCTCCGCCGCTCTCGCCGGTACGCTCGCCCTCGTTGCCTTGGCAGGGTGCAGCCAGAAGTCGCGTGACGACACGACTCAGGCCGCGGACAGCATCGCCGCCGACGCGAACACGACGATGGCGCGCGCGGTCAACAGCGTCGATGCGGCGAGCGACAAGGCATTCGGCAACGCGGAGCGATCGGTGGACCATGCCGGCAACTCGATCGATCGTACGGGTGACTCGCTGGACGGCGTCGGCAACACGCTGGACCGCGCCGGCGACTCGATCGGCAACACCGCGGATCGCGCGAGCCATGCGACCGGGCGCGCGCTCAAGCGGGCGGGCGACAAGCTCGACCAGTGACGCGCAGCCGCCTGATCCTCTGTTGCCTGGCGTCGGCGCTATCGCTGTCGGCCTGCTACCGCAGGGCCGAGGACCCGGCCGCGGTCACGCCGGACGAGCAGAGCCAGCTCAACGACGCGGCGGCGACGCTCGACGCCAATGTGGTGATCGCCAACGACGTGGACACCGACGCCGACGGCAACACGGAAGACCCATCATGACCAGCATCACGCCTCGCCGCCTCGGAACGACAGACCTGTCCATCGCGCCGTTGGTCCTGGGCGGCAACGTCTTCGGCTGGACCGCGGACCGCGACGCGAGCTTCGCGGTGCTCGACGCGTTCGTCGCCGGCGGCGGCACGATGATCGACACGGCGGACGTCTATTCCGCCTGGGTTCCTGGCCACAAAGGCGGCGAGTCGGAGACGATGATCGGCGCGTGGCTGAAGGCTAGCGGCAAACGCGACCAGGTGCTGATCGCGACCAAGGTCGGGATGATCCCATGGGACGACACGGAAGTCGGCAAGCTGCACCCCAAGCAGATCGCCGCCGGCGTGGACGCGTCGCTGGAACGGCTCGGGACCGATCGGATCGACCTCTATTACGCGCACCAGGACAGCGACGAGACGGCCCAGGACGCGTATGTCGAGGCATTTGCCAGACTGATCGAGGCGGGCAAGGTGCGCGCAGTCGGCGCCTCCAACTTCGACGCTCAGCGACTGAAGTCTGCAGTGGACATCGCGGCGGCGAACGGCCTGCCCTCGTTCCAGGTTCTTCAGCCTGAATACAACGTCGTCAGTCGCGCCAAGTTCGAGGGTGCACTCCAGGATTATTGTGTCGCGCGAGCCATCGGCGTGCTCCCCTACTCCGGTCTCGCATCGGGCTTCCTAACCGGCAAATACCGCTCCACGGACGATCTGGGCCAGAGTGTCCGCGGTGGCCGGATGACCGCGTTGCTTGACGGCAAGGGACCGGCGGTGTTGGCCGCGATGGACGCGATCGCCGCCGACACAGGCGCGACCCTCGCGCAAATCGCGCTCGCCTGGCTGATGGCGAAGCCGGGCGTCACCGCGCCGATCGCCAGCGCGACGACCGCGAAGCAGCTCGATGAGCTGATGCCCGCGATGACGCTGTCGCTGTCAGCCGAGCAGATCGCGTCGCTCGACGCGGCCGGCGGCTGAGCCGCGTGGCGGAGAAGGCCGAGTCCACCACCGTCGTTGTCGCGGCGCTCGCCGCAAATTTGGGCATCGCGGCCGCCAAGTTCGTCGCGGCCGCGCTTTCCGGTTCGTCATCGATGCTGACGGAGGGTGTCCACTCGGTGGTGGACAGCCTTAATCAAGTGTTGTTGCTGTGGGGCCAGCATCGCGCGAACCGGCCGCCGGACCGCTTCCACCCCTTCGGCTATGCGCGCGAGCTGTACTTCTGGGCGTTCGTGGTCGCGATCCTAATCTTCGCGGTGGGTGCGGGCGTGTCGGTGTACGAGGGCTACCGCCACATAGTCGCGCCCGAGCCGCTGCACAGCGCGACGTTGAGCTACGTCGTGCTCGGCGTCTCGGCGCTGCTGGAAGGTGCCTCCTGGACGGTCGCGGTCCGCCAGTTCGCACGGACCAAGGGCGATGCGGGCTGGTGGCAGGCGATCCGCCGGTCGAAGGACCCCGCGACGTTCATCGTCATGTTCGAGGACTCCGCGGCCCTAGCGGGGCTGCTGATCGCCGCGATTGGCGTGTTCGCGTCGCATGCGCTGAACCTGCCGTGGGTGGATGGCGCCGCCTCGATCGTCATCGGCGTGATGTTGGGCGGCGTCGCCTTGCTGCTCGGACGCGAATCGAAGGGGCTGCTGATCGGCGAGCGCGCCGACCCGGCCGTGATCGCGAGCATCCGCGCGATCGTCGCCGGCTTCCCGCAGGTGACGGCGGTGAACCATGTCCGCACCATCCACACCGGCCCGTCATCGGTATTCGCCGCGATCAGCGCCGACTTCCGCGACGACGTGACGATGGGCGAGGCGGAACTGCTGGTCGAGCGGATGGAGGCCGCGCTCCGCGAGGCGGAGCCGATGCTGTCGTCGATCTACATTCGCCCTGAACGGGCAGAGGATGCGCCGCGCCTCGGTCCCAGCGGCGATCCTGCCGCCGTTATGAGCGCGTGAAGAGATGGCTTCCGACACCGCACGCGATCGGATAGCATGGCGACATGATGCCGCTCCGCCTCCTCGCCCGCCCGCTGTTCCGCGTCGCACTTGCGCTCGCGTTATCGATGGGTGCCGCCCTGCCCGCGTCGGCGGCGGTGACGATCACCTTCTGGAGTCACGAGTTCGGCAACAACTTCCCGCACGCGTTCATCACGATGCGCGGTAAGCCCGACCGCGGCGGCGCGCCGGTGGACATGAACATCGGGTTCACCGCCAAGCACGTCAGCCCGGCGA
Source organism: uncultured Sphingomonas sp. (assembly GCF_964237335.1). NCBI lineage: Bacteria > Pseudomonadati > Pseudomonadota > Alphaproteobacteria > Sphingomonadales > Sphingomonadaceae > Sphingomonas > uncultured Sphingomonas sp. The sequence goes on along the minus strand of NZ_CAXSHM010000022.1, from coordinate 18,182 downwards.
TCCTGTTCGGCGCCGTCCCCGGGATGCTGGAGCCTGCCGAGCTCAACTACATGAAGGGCAGCGACGCGCATTTCTCGGTGACGATGACGGACGACCAGTATCTTGCGGTGCTGAATCTGCTCGACGAATGGGGCCCATCCGGCAACCAGCGGTACGACATGAACAAGCGCAACTGCGTCACCTTCGTGAAGGTCGCCGCCGAGCGGATTGGGCTTGCTGGCACCGATCAGCCCAAGCTGATGAAGCGGCCGCGCTCCTTCCTCGTCGCGGTCGAGGCGGCGAACGTCGGGCGGGTCGTTCCGGTCGATCTGCACGGTAAGGAGTATATCGCGGCGCTGACGCCGATCCCGGGGCTTGATCCCAAGCTGCCCGTGCTGACCGCGACCGGCGCCGTCGCCCCCGCCGTGGCCTTCACCGACACGCGCCCGACCGCCGCGCCGACCGCCGTCATCACGACCAAGTCGATGGAGACGGGCAAGGCCGGGGAGACGGGCAAGGCTGGCGCCGAAGCCGCCACATCCGCTGAGACGCCGGCCAAGGCGGCGACCGAGACGAACTAGGCCCGCGCGCACTCGTCAGCCGCCGCGATGAACGGCTTCGCAAGGCCGTGGTACAGCCGAGTTGGGCACACCCACGCGCTGACCGCGTCGGCGATCAGCGCGGTGGCGAACAGCGGGATGATGAGACCGCGGCTGGCGGTCGTCTCGCTGATGATGATGACCGCGGTCAGCGGCGCGCGCACCACGCCGACGAAATAGGCGATCATCCCGAGCACCACGATCGCGCCGGGCGGGTCGGCGGGGAACAGCACCGTCAGCAGATTGCCGACCCCGGCGCCGACCGCCAGCGATGGCGCGAACACGCCGCCAGGCGCGCCGCTGAGCGTGGTCGCGAGCGCGGCGGCGAACTTCGCTGGGCCGAACCACAGCGGCTGGCCATGCCCCCCCACCAGCTGCCGCGTCGCCGCATAGCCGGTACCCCAGGTTACGCCGCCGCTGGCCAAGCCGAGCAGCGCGACGACGAGGCCGCATCCCGCCGCGAACAGGACGGGCGTCGCCTTCACCCGGCGGACCACCGGATGGGCAGCGACCGCGACATCGAGCACGATCCGGCTGAACAGCCCGCCCGACAGCCCTCCCGCGACCGCTGCCACGGGCGTCACCAGCAGGACGGTACGGACGCTCAACGTCTGGCCCATGGCCCCGAAATAGACATAGTCGCCGGCGATGCCGAGGCTGACGAAGCCGGCGATCATCACCGCCGCCATCACGAGCACCGCGACCTTCTGCTCATAGGCCGACGCGAGCTCCTCGATCGCGAACGCCACGCCCGCGAGCGGCGTGTTGAACGCCGCCGCGACACCGGCCGCGCCGCCCGCGATCAGCACCCCCGCGCCCACCGGCACGCGCAACAGCCGGCTGACCGCGACCATGATCGCGGCGCTCAACTGCACCGTCGGCCCCTCGCGGCCCACGGATGCGCCGCCGAGCAGCATCGCGAGCGTCAGCCCCACCTTGGCGACGCCGGTCCGCAGCGACACGAGCGGGCCGCCGGCCTCCCGTTGCGGGTCACGCGCGGCGGCGATCACCTGCGGGATGCCCGAGCCCCGGGCGGCGGGCACCCACCGATCCGTCACCAGCACCACCAGCGCGAAGATCACGGGCGTCAGCAGCAGCGCCGCATACGGCGCAGCCGCGACGATCCGGGCGAACGCGGCCTGCGCCGCATCGCCCCCGCGTGCGAACGCTAGCGCGGCGAGGCCGAGGAGGACGGCGCCCCCGCCTGTCGCCAGTCGCCGCCGAAGCCGGCGCAAGGCGTCGCCGCCCCGGTCGGACGTCCGAGCCAGCCGGGCGAGCAGGGCATCGAGCGAGCCGGCCATCAGGGCAGATCGCCCGCGCCCATCAGGCCGCGGTCCATCCGCCGTCCATCGACAGGTTCGCGCCGGTGATCGCGCTCGCCTCGTCGCGGCACAGGAACAAAGCGAGCGCGGCGACTTGCTCCGGGGTGACGAACGCCTTGGTCGGCTGCGCGGCGAGCAGGACGTCGTTCATCACCTGCTCGCGCGTCATGTTGCGCGCGCGCATCGTGTCCGGGATCTGCGCCTCCACCAGCGGCGTCCAGACATAGCCCGGGCTGATCGCGTTGACGGTGATGCCGTCGCGCGCCGTTTCCAGCGCCGCCGTCTTGGTCAGGCCGATGATGCCGTGCTTCGCCATGACATAGGCCGCCTTGTTGGGGCTGGCGACGAGCGAGTGCGCCGATGCGGTGCTGATGATCCGGCCCCAGCCCTTCGCCTTCATGCCAGCCAGCGCGGCCTGGATGGCGTAGAAGGCGGACGACATGTTGATGGCGATGATCGCCTCGTACTTCTCGGGCGGGAAGCTCTCGATCGGCGAGACGTGCTGGATGCCGGCGTTGTTGACGAGGATGTCGACGCCGCCCTGCGCCGCCGCGGTGCGCTGGACCATCGCCGCGATCTCGTCGGGTTGGCTCATGTCGGCCGGGTCGTAGCGTGCCTGGGCGCCGCTCGCCTCGGTGAGGCTCGCGCGGCTCGCCTCGACCGCCTGCGGGTCGCCGAAGCCGTTGATCGTCACTGCCGCGCCCTCGCCTGCCAGCGCCGTCGCGATCGCGAGGCCGATGCCGGAGGTGGAGCCGGTGACGATGGCGGATCTGCCGCGCAGGAACATAAAAGGAGGCTTCCATGAGAGGACGCCCGCGCGATGCGCGCGAACGCGCACGGTTGCAACGCCGGTGCGGCCAACGCATTGGGGATGCAACGACAAGGAACAGGGCGGCCCATGCGTCTCGACGACTTCGATCCGGACATCAACGTCGGCGACCAGCGCGGCCAGGGTGGGGGCGGCGGTTTCCTCGGCGGCGGCGGCGGGGGCGGCGGGATGCTGCTCGGGCTGCTGCCGCTGATCGGCAGCCGGTTCGGCTGCGGCGGGATCGTCGTCGTGCTGATCGTGCTGGCGGTGCTGGGCGTCAACCCGCTGTCGTTGATCGGCGGCGGCGGCGGGAACGGCGGCGTCGCGCCGACGCAGCAGACCGCGCCGGCCGGACATGCCGACGCGACCAAGGCCTGCACGATCGACGCATCGAGCAAGGCCGCCTGCAACGCGTTCAGCAGTGCGGACAAGACCTGGGCGGGCATCTTCCAACGCGAGGGCAAGCAGTTCCAGGCGCCCTCGCTGCAATTCTACAGCGGCAACGGGCAATCGGGGTGCGGCGCGGCGCAGTCGGCGATGGGGCCGTTCTATTGCCCCACCGACGACGGCATCTACCTCGACACCAGCTTCTTTCAGGAACTCCAAAGCCGCTTCCACGCCGGCGGCGATTTCGCCCAGGATTACGTGATCGCGCACGAGTTCGGCCATCATATCCAGAACCTGCTCGGCGTGTCGGCCAAGGTGTCGCAGCAGGAACAGTCGTCGGATCCGACCGACGCGAACCGGCTGTCGGTACGGCTGGAGCTGCAGGCGGATTGCTACGCGGGCATCTGGGCGAACGCCAACAAGGACCGGCTCGATCCCGGCGACGTCCAGCAGGGCATGACCGCCGCCCACGCGATCGGCGACGACACGTTGCAGCAGCAGGCGCAGGGCCGCGTGGTGCCGGACAGCTTCACCCACGGCACGTCGGCGCAGCGCGAGCACTGGTTGCAGGTAGGGCTGGACTCGGGTGACCCGGCGCAATGCGATACGTTCTCGGGGGCAATCTAAAATATATCCGGATCGGATGTAGTTCATTGGCCGATCGACGTGGTCGTGATAGGAAATGACTCATGAATGCGCACGCGCTTCCCTCTGCCGGCAAATACAAATTACGGGTGGACGATTACCTGCTCTTGGACGGCACTGGCGTGTTCAAGGGCGAGAAGACCGAACTGATTGATGGAGACATCATCGTAATGAGTTCCGAATGGGTGCCGCACATGCGGATCAAGGACGAAATCGCTTACCGTCTGCGTCGCCTGATCGAAGAGGAACGGTTAGGTCTATTTGTCGGAACCAGCGGTAGCGTCGCCTTGTCGGACACAGATTGTCCCCAGCCGGACGTCATCGTTGCGGAGCCGTTCACGAGCGAGATGGCCGTCCCGCGCGAGGCGGTACGGTTGTTCGTGGAGGTTTCCGCTTCGACATTTTCGTTCGATCTCAAGGAGAAGGCCGAACGCTATGCTTTAGCTGGTATTCCAGAGTATTGGGTCGTGGACGTAAGCGGCCGCTTGATCCACCAGATGTGGGCGCCCGCTGAAGTGACTTACGCGGAACGTCGCGAGGTGCCGTTCGAACAGTCGATCATCGCAGCGACGCTCGACGGTTTGGCGGTGGAAACAACCGCCTTGTGAGCCGCACGTGATGCGCATCCCGTTCGCTGATGAAAGCGCTTTTCTGCTCGGCAGCGGCCTGCATTTCCTCGACGAACTGCGGCAAGACGCGGAGGAGCTCAATTCGCCGCCAGCCGTTCGCCGGGATTGGCAGGTGATTGCCACATGGTTGCAACATGGATCGGGCCCGCTCGTTCCTTCGGAGAAGACGCGGGTCGAGCGAGCATGGGCGGCCTACCTAGCCGTCGGCCTCGCACCCTCGCGAGAATTGCAGCCGGCGTTCGATCACTTTGCGCAACAGGTCCGCGCAGCCAAGGTGGACAAGCCGCCAACGGCCGTGATGAACGTGTTCGACCGGCTGCTCGCGACGGACGATCAAATCGGCAGTAAAAGGGAAGCGGACCTTGCCGCGGAACGCGAGCGGTTCGCATCGATCTTCTCACGCCATGAAGTTCGCTCAAGCTCACCGCCTTGGCTGACCAGCGACCGACCCCTGCGATCTTGGCTGTTCCTCTCGGCCGTGTGGTTCGTAGTACGCTGTTGCATGCTCTGATCTTCGACCCATTCGATGGCGGCGGCTGGGATAGGATGAGCAACAACGAGACATTGCGCGTCTTCGTTGTCGCCGTCCTCCCGATTATCGCCGGCTTCTTGTTTAGGCTTTACCGTCGCTGGATCCGTTAAGCGCTCACCGCGTCAGCTTCTTGTATGCCAGCCGCGTCGGCCGATCCGCCGCATCGCCCATGCGGCGGCGCTTGTCCTCCTCATACGCCTCGTAATTGCCCTCGAACCACTCGACGTGGCTGTCGCCCTCGAACGCCAGGATGTGCGTCGCCAGCCGGTCGAGGAAGAAGCGGTCGTGGCTGATGACCACCGCGCAGCCGGCGAAGCTTTCCAGCGCCTCCTCGAGCGCGCGCAGCGTCTCGACGTCGAGGTCGTTGGTCGGCTCGTCGAGCAGCAGGACGTTGCCGCCCTCCTTCAGCATCTTGGCCATGTGGACGCGGTTGCGCTCGCCGCCCGATAGCTGGCCAACCTTCTTCTGCTGGTCCGGACCCTTGAAATTGAACGCGCCGACGTAAGCCCGCGTGCCCAGTTCCTGCTTGCCGAAGCGGAACACCTCCAGTTTGTCGCTGATCTCCTCCCACACGTTCTTGTTGGGATCGAGGTGGTCGCGGCTCTGGTCGACATAGCCGAGCTTCACCGTCTGGCCGACCTCGATCGAGCCGCCGTCGGGCTGTTCCTGCCCGGTGATGAGCTTGAAGAGCGTCGACTTGCCCGCGCCGTTGGGGCCGATCACGCCGACGATGCCGCCCGGCGGCAGCGTGAAGTCGAGCCCGTCGAACAGCAGCTTGTCGCCATAGGCCTTGGTCAGCCCCTTGGCCTCGATCACCTTGCCGCCCAGCCGCTCGGGCAACTGGATGAGGATCTGCGCCTTGCCGGCGACGCGGTTCTCCTGCTTCGAGACGAGCTCGTCGAACGCGCGGATGCGGGCCTTGCTCTTGGTCTGACGCGCCTTGGGAGTCTGGCGCATCCAGTCGAGCTCGTCGCGGATCGCCTTCTGCCGGCCCTCTTCCTCGCGGTCCTCCTGCTCCATCCGCTTGGCCTTCTTTTCCAGATAGCCGGAGTAGTTGGACTCGTAGGTGTAGTAACGGCCGCGATCGAGCTCGAGCACCCAGTTGACGACGTTGTCGAGGAAGTAGCGATCGTGGGTGACCAGGATCACGTTGCCGGCATATTCCTTCAGGTAGTTCTCCAGCCACGACACGCTCTCGGCGTCGAGATGGTTGGTCGGCTCGTCGAGCAGCAGAATCTCCGGCTTCTCGAGCAGCAGCTTGCACAGCGCGACGCGGCGCCGCTCGCCGCCCGACAACGTCGTCACGTCCGCCTCCGACGGCGGGCAGCGCAGCGCTTCCATCGCCTGTTCGAGCTGGCTGTCGAGCGCCCAGCCGTCGACTGCGTCGATCTTGGCTTGGAGCTCGCCCATCTCCTCCATTAATTTGTCGAAGTCGGTGTCGTCCTTCGGGTCGCCCATCTCGGCGGAGATCGCGTTGAACCGGTCGACCAGGTCCGCGACCGGCCGGACGCCGTCCTTGACGTTGCCCATCACGTCCTTCGTTGGATCGAGATGCGGCTCCTGCGGCAGATAGCCGACGCGGATGCCCTCGGCCGCCCAGGCCTCGCCTTGGAACTCGGGGTCCATCCCCGCCATCACCTTCATCAGCGTCGACTTGCCCGCGCCGTTCGGCCCGATGATCGCGATCTTGGCGGTGGGCAGGAATTGCAGGCTGATGTTGTTGAGGACGGGCTTGTTCGCGCCCGGGAAGGTCTTGGTCAGACCTTTCATGACGTAGCTGTACTGGACGGCCATGGGGCCATGCGCTCCTGGGATGATCGTGATGCGGGGTGTGCGACCGCAGATAGTCGGGCGGCCTCCTGTTGGCAACGCGGGCGCCGGCGGGCTAGGCCGGTGTCATCGACCTTCGCCAGGAGCTGCCATGACCTTGCTGCCGACCGTTCCGCTGATCGCCCTGCTCGCGCTCACCGCCACGCCCGCCGGTGCGCAGGTCGCGACGCGGCCGGTGCCCGGCCCGGCGACCGGTAACGTCAGCGGCCCAGCGTCGACGATCACGGCACCGTCGCGGGTGCGCAGCGGTCCGGCGGGAGTTGCCATCGATCCCAAGGTCGCTGCGCTGCGCGACAAGGCGATGGCGGACGACACCGCCTATGGCATCGTGCGCGATCTGACGACACAGGTCGGGCCGCGGCTCGACGGTACCGAGGCAGAGGCGCGAGCAAGGACCTGGGCGGTCGCCCGGTTGACGGCGATGGGCTTCCGCAACGTGCGGATCGAGCCGTACAGGCTGCCGGTCTGGACCCGCGGCGCCGAAAGCGCGGAGATCGTCTCGCCCTTTCCGCAGAAGCTGCGGCTGGTCGGCCTCGGCAACTCGGGCGCGACTCCGCGTGAGGGGCTGACGCTTCCGGTGGTGTATTTCGCCAGCTTCAACGATCTCCAGCTCGCGCCGGACGGCAGCCTCAAGGACAAGATCGCCTTCGTGTCCAACGTCATGTACCCGACGCAGGACGGATCGAGTTACGGCACAGCGGGTCCGGCGCGCTTCGTCGGTCCAGGCGTCGCGGCGAAGAAGGGCGCGGCGGCAATCGTCATCCGGTCGATCGGCACGGATCATGGCCGGGGACCGCATGCGGGCACCACCAATTTCCCGGCGGGCGTCAAGCCGATCCCGGCCGCCGCCCTGTCGGTCGCAGACGCCGAAAATCTGGAGCGGATGTTCGCGGCCGGCCAGCCGGTGACGATGCACCTGGTGCTCGACGATCATCAGGTCGGCATGCGCGACTCGGGCAATGTGGTCGCCGAGGTGCCCGGCACCGATCCCGCAGCCGGCATCGTGCTGGTCGGCGGCCACCTCGACAGCTGGGATCTCGGCACCGGCGCGATCGACGACGGATCGGGCATCGCGATCACGGCGGCGGCGGCCAAGCTGATGATGGACGCCGGCCCGCACCGCCGCACGATCCGCGTCGTCTGGTTCGGCGATGAGGAGACCGGCGGGTTCGGCGGTGAGGCCTATGCCAAGGCTCACACGGGCGAACGTCACGCGACGGCGGCGGAGAGCGACTTCGGCGCCGATCGCGTCTGGCGGTTCGAGACGAACTTCGCCGATCCCGCCAAGTCGATCGGCGACCGGCTGCAGGCCGCTCTGACGCCGCTCGGCATCGTGCGCGGGCGCGATCCGGCCGGCGAGGGAACGGACGTCGACCCGATCCTCCAGGCCAATCAGGTCGCGGCGGTCGACATGAGCCAGGACGGCACCCGCTATTTCGACGTCCATCACACGCCGGAGGATACGCTCGATCGGATCGACCCCGCGCAGTTGCGGCAGAACGTCGCGGCGTGGACGACCATGCTGGCGATCGTCGCCGATGCGCCGGAGGACATCGGCAAGGTCGTCCGCAATCGTTGAGCCGTGTGCCGGGCGGGGCCGAACGCCGCGGCAGGCCGGAACGATTTCCCATTGACCCGGTGGGGGCTGTCGCGGCATTCTGGCCCCTCGCGACGACGTTGGGGTCGGACGCGAATGGTTTTGTGTCCTTTGGGGGAGCCCCGCATGAAGAAGTTTGCCACCGTTTTCGTTGCTGCCGGACTGATGTCGCTCGGTGCCTGCCACAGCAAGTCCCCGGAGGCCGGCGCGGTCGAGAACAATGCCGACGCCGTCGCCGACAACATCGACGCCAGCGCCGACAACATCACGGCCCTCGCCGACAACTCGTCGAACGCGATGGCGTCGGACATGATGTCGAACGCCGCCGACAACCTGCACGACGCGGCCAGCAACGTCCGCGACAGCGGCAAGGCGACCGCCAAGAACATGCAGTAAGTCGCCGGCGGGCGCTGCCTGCCAAGCGATCGAGGGGCGCCACCTGCGAGGGTGGCGCCCTTTTTCGTGCACGCGGAGCTGACGCGATGGTGTGTCGGAAGCTCGGTGGAGCCGGCCGGGTGCCGGGTCAGACGGCGCGCAACCTCGCTCCGCCCTTCACCTGTTGCAGCGCCTCGTTGAGGTGCCGAGCGAGATCGGACTGCCGAAACGGCTTGGACAGGACCGCGACGCCGGTCGGCACGTCCTCTCCCTTGGCGGCATAGCCGGTGATCAGGAGCACCGGCAGCCACTTGTTCGCGCGGCGCAGCTCCTGGATCAGTTGCGCGCCGTTCATCCCTGGCATCAGATAATCGGTCACGATCCCATCGACCTCGATCCCGCCCCGGATCGCGGCCAGCGCCTGCGATGCGGATGTCGCCTCCGTCACGACATAGCCGATGTCGCGCAGCATGTCCGCGGTCGCGACCCGGACGATCTCCTCGTCGTCCACCAGCAGGATCCGCGCGGCCGTGCGGGCAGGAACCATTTCGCCGATGGCATCCGCCGCGGTGGCGACCGCCTCGTCGGTCACGGGCAGCCAGATCGTGATCGAGGTGCCCCGCCCCGGCTCGCTCTCGATCTGCAATGTTCCACCCGATTGGGCGGCAAGGCCGTAGATCATTGATAGCCCGAGGCCGGTTCCCTTGCCGACACCCTTCGTTGAGAAGAACGGCTCCGTGGCGCGGGCGAGCGTCGTCTTGTCCATACCCGTGCCGATGTCGGTCGCGGTGATCCGGACGTATCGGCCGGGCTTTAGATCCAGCAGATTGCGATCGTCGGCGTCGGTGCTGCTGGCGCTGATCGTCAGGCGGCCACCGCCCGGCATCGCGTCCCGCGCGTTGATCGCGAGATTAAGGAGCGCAAGTTCGAGCTGGTTCGGATCGACCCGAACGGACGGCAGATGATGCGGCAGTTCGAGAACGATCGCGATTGTCGGCCCGAGCGAGCGCTTGAGCAGGTCCGACATGCCCTCGATGAGCGCACCCGCATCCACCGGTTGTGGCTGCAATGCCTGACGGCGTGCGAAGGCGAGCAGACGCTGCGTCAGAGTCGCGGCGCGCTCCGCCGCCTGCATCGCGCTGCCGATCAGGCGAAGCGCCTTTTCGTCCTGCAGGGTGCGGCGCCGCAACAGGTCGAGGCTGCCGACGATCGGCGTCAGGAGGTTGTTGAAGTCATGCGCGACGCCGCCGGTGAGCTGGCCGATCGCGTCCATCTTGTGCGCCTGGGCAAGCTGCGCGTCAGCTTCCTTGCGGGCCGTGATGTCGGAGACGACCCCGGTCATGCGGACGGCCTTGCCCGTCGCATCGTATCGCGTCCGCCCTTTCGCGGCGATCCAGCGGTGCTCGCCGGTCTTGGTCGTGATCCCGCATTCGAGATCGAGCAAGCCGGTCGAGGGCGCTTCTGCGAAATGCGCCTCCACCATGTCGCGCTGATCCGCATCGACGTGACCGAGAAATACCGATACGGTCCAGTCAGGAATAAGCGTGTCGTGGCCGAAGATCTGGTCGTGCCGCAGGGTGCGGGTGACCGTGTGCGTCGCCAGGTCGATGTCCCAGCTTCCCATGCCGGCCGCTTCGAGCGCGAATTCGAGACTGCCCCTCGCCGCCTCGAGCTCCACGGTCCGATCGAGGACCGCCCGCTCCATCGCTTCGGCAAATCCACGAACCTCATACTGCCGCTGGCGGCCCTTCAGCGCCGATCGCACGACGCCGATCATCGCCTCGGCATGCAGCGGCCGCTCCAGCAGCACGATGTTGCCGAGCGCCTGTAGCCGTTCCAGTGCGGCTGCGCTCCGGGGTGCCCTGTGGCCGTTCGCCAGCACGACGAACTGCAGATCGGACCAGGCCGGCTGCGCCGCAATCCACTCCGACAACGGCCTGATCTCGCTCCCCGCCAGAGCCTCCTCGGTGATCATCACCGCGCCGGCGCCCGCCGCGATGGCGTCGAGCAGGTCGCCGACGTCATGGCACACCAGCACCGTCAGACCGCTCCTGGTCAGCAGCGTCGCCGCGACCTCGGCGTCGCGACCGCGTGGCGCAAGGATCAGGACACGGTCTTCCATCAGGCGGCGCCCGCTGCCACCGCCGGTTCGCCCGTCCTACGCATGAGTGTCGATCCCGCGCCCGAGAAGGTCGGGACGCCGGTGAGCACGCCCTGGAAGTCGCGCAGGACATCGCCCACCGAAAGGCCGTCTTCCGAAATCTGGAACTCGCGGATCGTCCGCTCGTGTCGGGCTGTGCGTGTCTTGATGACGGAAATCGCCTGTCGCACTTCGCCCCGCGCCTCGAAATAGCGCAGCTGGACGACCGTGTCGGCCAGGTAGCTCAAATCGATGTCCACGCGAACGTCGTTGGCCAGGCCGTGCAGGCCGAGGATCAGGATCGTGACGACACCCTTCTGCCCGAGGTAGCTCAGCAACTCGTGCATCTGGAGCGTCAGGAACTGCTCGTTCGGCATCGACTGGAGATAGGCGTTCAGGCTGTCGATCACGATCGTCTTCGCACCATGCTGCTCGACGGCGTGGCGCACCTTGCCGGCGAACTCGCCGGGCGACAGCTCGGCGGGATCGATCCCACGGATGTCGAGGTGACCGTTCTCGATATGGGGCTCGAGGTCCATGCCCAGAGCGGCGGATCGCTTGAGGAGCGTCGGCAGACGCTCGTCGAAGAGGAAGTACGACGCCTTGTCGCCCCGCTTCAGCCCGGCGGTCATCGCCTGGACGGCCGCCGTCGTCTTGCCCACGCCCGATGGGCCCGACAGCAAGGTCGCGGTGCCGGGCACCAGGCCGCCACCAAGGAGTTGGTCGAGATGCTCCGATCCCGTGGATGCCGGTGTATCGTCGAAGCTGCTTCCGTGTTCGGCCGCGATCAGGCGCGGGTAGACGCACAGGCCGCCGCGCTCGATCTCAAAATCATGGTATCCGCCCCGGAACCGCACGCCGCGCATCTTGACGACATGGGCGCGGCGCCGTTGCGCGCCGAAGCCGGACAACGTCTGTTCGAGCATGACGACGCCGTGCGCGATGCTCTGCAACTGAAGGTCGCTGCCGTTCGCGCTCTTGTCGTCCAGCATCAGCACCGTGCACTGGCGCGACGCGAAGAAATGCTTCAACGCCAGGATCTGACGACGATAACGCACCGGGGTCTGCGCAAGCAGACGCAGCTCGGACAGGCTGTCGATGACCACGCGGCTGGGCTTGGTCTCATCGACTTTCGCCATGATGTCCCGCACGGTTTCGCCGAGTTCGAGCTCGCTGGGGTGGAGCAGCGTCTGTTCCTGATCCTCGCCGAGACCATCGACCGGAACCATCTCGACGAGGTCGACCGCATCGAGCGACCAGCCATGGCTTTGCGCGACCGCCAGGAGTTCGACCTTGGTTTCGGCCAGGGTGATGTAGAGCCCCGCTTCGCCGGTTCGCGTCCCGGCAAGAAGAAACCCCATCGCCAGTGTCGTCTTGCCCGTGCCGGGCGTGCCTTCGACGAGGTAGATGCGCTCGCGGGTCAGGCCGCCGTCCAGGATGTCGTCCAGGCCATCGACGCCGGTCGACGCTATGTCCCGTCGATACGTTATCGTTGCAGTCAACCCACGTCCCTCCCGGCCCCACCCGCCATCCATAAGGACGGGCGGGCATCCTTGCCAGCAGTCATGTCTACAGCGGATCCGGCACTGGACTGACGCAGATCAAGTAAGTGACGCGCGGCCATTTGGAGGGCTGTCGTTCCGCCAGAGGTTTGGACGTCCGCGAACGTGCGTACGCTCAGGCAGAAGGCGCGCACCTCGCGCGATGTTAACTCAAGCGGGGGTGCCATGCCCCGAACGCTGCGCCTCCAAGCTCGCCGTATGTCGTCAGATCGATGACGAAGGCGATCTCATGCGTCAATAAAGGGCCGCATAGGCCGCTTTGCACATGCCTATCAGCAACAGCACGAAAAGGTTCGCGCCGATCACGAGGCCCAGCTGCGCGCCGACCGCTTCCGTATGCCCACCGTCCGCCCTCATCGTTATTCCCCCTTTGGTCTCGCCTACAAGACGACGCCGCTGCGCGACAACCGCAACGTTTTGTTAATCATCGGTCGCCGATTGATTGCCGCGACCGCTCCATCTCGACTGAACGAGGTCGCCCGCCCTCGCTTGACGGTCGCACTCGGCTGCGAGACACCAGCGCGGGGGAGATTTGAATGAGACGTACCGGAGCAATCTGGGCAGGGATGCTGCTGGCCTCCACCTGTTCGCCAGCGCACGCCGCCCCTGTAAGCTCGCCCGACGATGGCAGTGCGGTGGAGCGTGCATTGGCGGCGCACGATTATCGACGCGCTGAAATCGAGCTGAACTCTCTCGTCACTCGGCGTCTGCCAGCAACCGACAAGGCAGGACCCGACCCCTTGCTGGATCGCCTGTTCGCGGAGCTTATCTCCGTCAACGGATCGCCAGCCAGCGCGATCACGTTGCTCACGAGGCTGACGTCGAACCCTAAGCTGCAGAACATCGGCCACTATCGCCTGTTGCTCGCGACGGCGCGCGAAGAGGCTGGCCAGCTCGGCGAGGCGGAACAGACCTATCATGCCGTAAGCATGAATCACGACGCAACCGGAGGCGATCGCACGAGCGCCGCGATAGGCTATGCACGTCTGCGGATGATGACCAACCCGGACGAGGCCGTCGCCGCGTTGCAGGCCGCGCAGCCGCTGCCGGCGCAAGCATGGGAGGTCGACCTCCAGCGTGCCCGAGCAGAGACGCTGGGCGGACATGACGACGCCGCCAGATCGTCATTGGCCCGCGCCTGGGCGGAGGCTCCGCTTGCCGGTGCCGAGCAGGGAGCCGCGGCGCGAACCGCCTCCGACATGTTGGTCGCGGCGGGTCGGACGGGCAGACGCGACCAGTTGATCGCGCTGCTCACCGTAGACCGCCTCAATCGCGGCATCAGCACCGGTCAGGATGCGTTGGCGGCGGACGCCCCGATCTGCGGCTCGTCCGGCATCGCGCCGGGCGACAGCGTCGCCGTACAATTCGTGCGGCAGGCACCGCCCGGACGCCCGAGATTCTCCCTCGTCTGGGCCAGTCGCGCCAGCATCGCTGCCCCCTTCCTCAACGCCGTCGCGCGATCTGCAGGGTACAAGATCGAAGATGGGCAGGCCACGGCCGTGATATTGCGGTGTCGTCTCGGGCCTGCCGCCGACTATCGGGTCAATGCCAATCTCGGCGACCAGATACTGAGCTGGAGCACGAGCCGCGGGGCCTATCCGCTCCTGGAGACCGGCGAGGAAAGCGACGCATCATCGTTGGCGAGCGCGCTTGCCGAGCGTGAACGGCGTTATGGTCCCAAGTCGGTCATGCTGATGCCTGTGCTCCTCCGCGTCCTGTCCGCGACAGTCGCAGGCGGTTTCGGCGACCAGGAAGGGCGAACGCGTGCAGCGGCGCTCTCGCATCGCGTGGTCGACATCATCACCGCGAACGACGGTCCGCCTGACCTTGTCTTGCTGAGCACGCTGTCGACCACGTCCCTCGATGTGGCAGCGCAAACGAAGTCCGTCGCCGCGGCGCAGGCCAATTTTCAAATGCTTCTGAGCCAGGCTGAGAAGAACGCCGCCGTCTCGCTCGATACGCTTTACATGCTCGTGAGTGGCGCCACGGCTTCCTCGCAGGCGCCCAGCGCTTTGCGGGCTCAACTGCTCGAACAGGCCATCGCCGTCGTTCGCGCCCGCTCGACGTCACAAGATCCCCGAGCCTTGGCCCTCGCCCTGCGCCTGATCAGCGTTCGAGGGGAGCAGGGTGACGTCGCTGCCGCGACCAGCCTGGTCGACGAGTACAAGTTCGCGACCGATCTGTGCAGCGTCGCCGTTCCTCCGGTGCGGTTCGCCTCATCCAACATCACCTCCGAAGACTATCCGCCAGATCTGGTCCAAGCCCTGTTGCAGGGACGAACGGTGTTGGAGTTCGACCTTGATCCTGTCGGCGTCGCGAAAAGCCCGCGCATCCTTGTGTCGGACCCGCCGTTCGCCTTCGACACGGTGGCCATCGCGAAAACCTCGACCCTCGTTTACGAGCCAGCGAAGAAGGCTGGAACGGCGTTCCGCTGTCATGCGCAGACACAGGCGATACGCTGGCAGCTACCGTATTGACGTTTGGTGGGCCGACGAAGTGAGCGGACGACCGGTGAGGGTAGGAAGGGAACCCTGAGAACTTCACCGAAGCCCTCCCATGCGCACCCACCCTTGCCGCGCTCGCCGCCGCCGCGCTGATGGCGGGAACCGCCGCTGCCCAGACGCCGTCTCGCGCGGCCGTCGTCACCAAGGCCCCTGCCCACACCCCGAACGCGCCAGTCGTCCGAGCCGCCAAGTCGATCGACTGCTCCAGGCAAGCCGACGTTGAAAAGGCTGTACGGCAAGCCGCGCAAGGGCTTCATGTCGGGCTGCGAGAAGGCCTGAGTGCCCGATCGTGCCTAGAAGTCGATCGTCTCGGTCGTGCCGCTCTTACCGCTGAAGAAGTGGAGGCTGGACTTGCCCGCCGCGTCCTCCGTTACGGACAGCTTGTCGAACTGCCAGATCGTGGCCGCGTGGTTGGCGGTCCGCAGCGGGTGCGGGGTGCCGATGAAGGCCAGGTAGTCGGCGGTGGCGAGGGTGAACTGTTCCGGCTTCCCATGCTCGGAGACGCTCTTCTCTTTGGCGGCTGTCATCCTGTCGAAGATCATTATCTGGCCCAAATCTCAGCACGTTGGCGGGCGAGCTACCACGGGCGCACCGGGCGCGCCATGATCTTGACCGCGGTGGGCCGACCAAGGGGCGGGCGTCAGCCGTCGTCGCACAGTTCCTTGAACGCCCGAGCCCGCTCCTCGCTGAACAGCGCCAGGTCGATGTGCATCTCGACCACCGGGGTTGTCTCCGCGATTACCGCGAGGGCGACGTGCGTCTGCGCCTGGACGTGGAAACGTTCGATCAGGTCGTCGCAGTCGGTCATGTGGGCGCTATCGGCGGCGTCGGTTAACGGAGTGTCTACTGTCTGACCGGTTGGCGACGGCAAGCGGCGCGCGCGGTCAGCACGAGAGCCGTGGCACCCGCTTGCCCTTCGTGCGGCTTGTCAGGTGGAACAGGCGGCAGCGGTCGCAGCGGTAGGGCCTGAGCGGCGGCTCGACCTCGCGGGCGGCCGAGAGGGCGGCCTCCTCAGACGGGAAGCGCCTCTTCCTGAGGCAGACGCTTAGCTTCGTGCGCACCGCTGCTCCCCTTCGACTGACTGCTCTGAGGCAGGAATTGTGAGACAGCCGAACCCCGGCCGCGCATTGTCGATGCGAGGGTCGCACCGCGGCGGCAACTGCTCCGTGGCCGGTACAAAGGTCGCCGCGCTAATCTGGAAGGCCTCCCAGCCAGGACCCACGTGGGTTCCATTGCCAACGGCCCTGCGCAAGGAAAGCCGCAACTACTGTCTCTAAGTGCCTGTAAGTAGGTGGTGCCGCTTGCAGGACTCGAGCCTGCGACCCCCGCATTACGAAGGCTCGGGTAACGAGGTGGAAAAGTGAGGACTTCTGCGGGTTTTGGGATGTTTCCGCCCGACCTTGCCCAGCGACCCAGCCTCTTCCCAGCTTGCGCCAAGGCCGCCTATCAGGAGTTCCCTAGCGAAAGCGCCTTGGCGTGGGAAACCCGGAAATGTCGACCTGCGCTATACCCGGTTTAATGCATGCTCGACGTCGACCGGGTGCGTCACGACGATGGTGGGGCGAGCCGACGCCAGCTTCCGGACGGCGAGGCCGAACGCCTTGACGTGGTCCGACGCCATGTGCGCCTGCACCGTCGCGGTGTCCGCGCACGACTTGTTTACCCGAAGCGGCGTCCTCCGTTAACCTGCCGCTTCCGGTCGTATCACAGCAATCCTGTCTCTGCTTGCGAAACTGGACAAACGCTAGGCGTTTGGTTCTAAGCGGCTGACGGCAGACATTGTCGTGAGCGGGGGATATCAACATGAAAAGTCACGGGCGGCCGCTCCGCCGTTCGACGCTTGCGCTCGGCACGAGTGCGCTGGCGTGGAGCCTTGCGTCTCCCATGGCCGCCCACGCGCAATGCGCACCCGATCCGACCGTGGCGTACGGTACCACGACGTGCACGGGAACCGATCGCGACGGCATTCGTGCGACGACGACGGGTACGACGGTGATCGTCGGCGCGACCGCCTCCGTAACCTCATCCGCCACCCCAGCGATACTGGTGGACGTGCCGCGCAGTCCGGGATCTTCGATCTACGACACCGTCAACGTGCTCGGAACCGTCTCCGGCACCGGACAGAGCGGCATCACCGCCACGAGTGGAACGCTGTCCCTTTCCGGCAACTACTACAGCAACCAGCAGCTCGCGCTCACCGTGGCATCAGGCGCCAGCGTGTCGGGTACGACGGCGCTCGCCCTGATCCAGTCGGCCGGAAACGCGAGCGGGACCGTCGCCGCCACGGTGGACAACGCCGGCGTCCTGACCGGTACCGGCGGGACGGCATTGACGGGCAATGTGGTGTCGACCGCCAACGGCTACGCGGCGTCGCTGGCCAGTTTTACCACGATCAACAACCGCGCCGGCGGGAGCATCGTCGGGGGCATCCTGGGACCGGTCGGGATGCTGACGAACGCCGGTTCGATCAACGGGGGAGGCGTCAGTGCCGTCGATACCGGCAGCCTGTCGTCCTCGACCACCGTCACCAACGTGGCCACCGGCGCGATCCGGTCGACGTCGACGGGCGCGACGATCTCTACCGGTACCGGCTATCAGTCGATCACGAACGCGGGGATCATCGCGAACGCCGGGAACGGTGCCGCACTGTCCGGCGGCCTGGTGGTCGTCACGAACCAAGCCGGCGGCCGGATCACCAGCGCCAGCGCGACAGCCATCGCCGCGTCGAGCGCACTCACCCTGGTCAACCAAGGCACGATCGTCGGCAACGTCTCGACCGGCAACGGCGCGAGCACGGTCGACTCGTCGGCAGGCACGATCACAGGATCAGTGACGTTCGGCTCCGGCAGCGACACGCTCATCGCCCGCTATGCGGGAACGCGCAAGCTGGCGACCGGCGTAACCGGCACGATCAACGCCGGCGGTGGCTTCAACACCGAGATGGTGGCTTTCACCGGCAACACCAGCGTTACCACGCCGATCGACCTGGATGCTGGCTTCCAGCAACTGGTGTTCGCGCCTGCGGCCGGCATCACGGCCACGCTCCAGTCCGGCTTCACGACGTCGTCGGCACTGATCCTGGGAGGCGCCGGCAGCGTCACGAACCAAGCCGCGATCCAGAGCGTCAACGACGGCAGCGACTACAGCTTCAACAGCGTGCGGCTGTTCGCGAACGAAGGCTCGATAACTGGAGGCGGATCGACCAACAGCTATGTCGTTGTTGATTTGCACTGAGAGTTGACCCGGAGTTTTCATCGAGAAATGACCCGGGTC
>NZ_CAXSHM010000021.1:0-56650 GCF_964237335.1 uncultured Sphingomonas sp. | reverse complement strand
CAGATACTCGCGCCCACCGCAACCCTCTCCCGCCAACCCCGTGAGCAGTTACCTATCTTGTAATCCAGCCTTGATATCGGCAGAGCTTTTGCGAGCTATGCAGGACGGATGGTGGGAAAAGGTCCCTAACCGCCGCTATTCGCGTTTTGATCCCAATATTGACCTGAATCACCGATCGGGCTCTTTCCAGGGCAGTCTTGTCGAAGAAAGCCAACCGGTGCCGTTTGCGATAAACGGGCTTCAGGGAGACCGCACCTTTGCTTCTGGCGATCCGCAACTCGTCACAGCGATCAACGTGTACGGGTTGTCGATGGTTGTGGTGGCCGCTTTCTCCTGCATCTGGCTTGCTCAACGTCTTCAAGTGTCACTATCACAAGTTTTACCCCTTATAGCTTACACAACATTCTTTTGGGTCATAGCGACCTCTGCCTTTGACGTTGCGCGGTCTCTTGCCTTGAGGTTTGACTTCAAATCATCTCTGTACTGGATGGAGTACGAGGGAAACTACACTGCTGCAGAAGTATCACAGGGTAACCGGTATAAATCCACGATCCATTCAAGCAGCCAGGTTGTTCAAGTTGAAGGCATGACATTCCGGCTATGGGTTGCCGAAGCTCATAGCATAACGTTCGGGAAGGATGCTCAGAGGTATATTTATTCTCTGATTGGGCTCCCGGATGTTGCATCTGCCTTGGCCAATCGTCTTCGAGACTTTGTTATGAATCAGTCGTCGCTTTTGTCTCTCGGTAGTCATAGCGATCAAGAGCGGATGCGAGCAGTAGCCCAGATGAACACGCAAGGCGGCGAAGCACCGCCCATGCTGACTCGCGATTAAGCTGGAGCGCCATCTGATTACCCCCTTTAGAAATCATCCTAACGACTGCTGGGCATCGATCGCCCTGGCACGACGCCGGGGTGACGGCGTGGGTCTCGAGAACCAGTCCCTCATCGCGTGCCGGGTTGCTGGTGGGGCCTAGCCTGCCTAACCCGTTCCGATGGCTGCGCCCGATCACGACTCGCCCGCCAGCGAGCTCGCCTTCCTCGCCGCCGAGATCGCGCGGCACGACCGGCTCTATCATGATGACGACGCGCCCGAGATCAGCGATGCGGACTATGACGCGCTCGTCGCGCGCAACCGGGCGCTGGAGGCGGCGCATCCCGGGCTGGTCCGCGCCGACAGCTCGTCCGCCCGCGTCGGTGTCGCCTCCGTCTCCCCGCTCGCCAAGGTCCGTCACGCGCTCGCGATGACGAGCCTCGACAACGCCTTCTCGGACGAGGAGGTGGCCGAGTTCGTCGCGCGCGTCCGCCGCTTCCTGCGCCTCGCCGACGACGAGCCGGTGGCGATGACCGCGGAGCCCAAGATCGACGGCCTGTCCTGCTCGATCCGCTACGAAGGCGGCGTGCTCGTCCAGGCGCTGACCCGCGGCGACGGGCAGGTGGGGGAGGTGGTGACGACCAACGTCCGCACGATCGCCGACGTGCCGAGCCACCTGCCAGCCGGGGCGCCCGACGTGTTCGAGGTACGCGGCGAGGTGTACATGGCGAAGGCCGACTTCGCGGACCTCAACGCGCGGCTGCTGGCGGAGGCGGACGATCCGGCCAAGGCGCGCCAGTTCGCCAATCCGCGCAACGCGGCGGCGGGATCGCTGCGCCAGAAGGACGCGGGCGTGACTGCCGACCGCCGGCTGCGCTTCCTCGCGCACGGCTGGGGCGAGGCGTCGGCGGTGCCGGGCGACACGCAGGCGGAGGTAATTGGCGCGATCCGCCGCTGGGGGTTTCCCGTCGCGGACGCGTTCGAACGGGTGGCGGACGCCGGGGCCGCGCTGGCGGCGTACCGCGCGATCGAGGCGCGGCGCGCGGACCTGCCGTTCGACATCGACGGCGTCGTCTACAAGCTCGACCGGCTCGACTGGCAGGCGCGGCTTGGCTTCGCCGCGCGCTCGCCGCGCTGGGCGATCGCGCACAAGTTCCCCGCGCAGCGCGCGCAGACGACGCTGGAGCGGATCGACGTGCAGGTCGGGCGCACGGGCAAGCTGACGCCCGTGGCGCGGCTCGCGCCCGTCACGGTCGGCGGCGTGGTCGTCACCAACGCGACGCTCCACAACGCCGACGAGATCGGGCGGCTGGGCGTGCGCCCGGGCGACCGGGTGGTGCTGCAGCGCACGGGCGACGTCATCCCGCAGATCGTCGAGAACCTGGCCCGCGACGAGGCCCGCGCGCCATGGGCCTTTCCCACCCACTGCCCCGAATGCGGATCGGAGGCGACGCGCGAGGAGGGGGAGGTCGATATCCGCTGCACCGGCGGGCTGATCTGCCCGGCGCAGCGGCTGGAGCGGCTGCGACATTTCGTCAGCCGGGGGGCGCTCGACATCGAAGGGCTGGGCGACAAGACGCTGGAGGAACTCCTGAGCCTCGGCTGGATCGCGGAGCCTGCCGACATCTTCCGCCTGGCCGCCCACCGCGACGCGCTCCTGGCGCGCGAGGGCTGGAAGGCGAAGTCGGTCGACAATCTGCTGGCCGCGATCGAGGCGAAGCGGTCGCCCGATCCGGTGCGGCTGCTGTTCGGGCTGGGCATCCGCCACGTCGGCGCGATCACCGCCCGCGACCTCCTCAAACGCTATGCCACCATGGGCGCGATCGAGGCGCTGGCGGATGCGATCATCGGCTTACGCGATGCGCTGGAACCCGTGCTGGGCGAGACGGATGCACGGCACGCCGCGCGGCTCGACAAGGCCGTCGCCGAGCATATCGGCGTGGAGAACGTCGGCGCCGCGGTCGGCCACGCGCTCGCCGACTTCTTCCACGAGGCGCACAACCGCGCGTTGTGGCAGGACCTGCTGCGCGAGGTGACGCCGCCGCCGTTCGTGCTCGAGGTGCGCGCGTCGGAAGTGAGCGGCAGGACGGTGGTGTTCACAGGCTCGCTGGAAACGCTGTCGCGCGACGAGGCCAAGGCACAGGCGGAGGCGCTGGGCGCGCGCGTCGCGGCGTCGGTGTCGGCGAAGACCGACCTGGTGGTGGCGGGCGCGGCGGCGGGATCGAAGCTGAAGAAGGCGGCGGAACTGGGTATCCGCGTGGTGGACGAGGCGGGCTGGGCGGCGATCGTTACCGCTCCCTGAGCGCGCCACACCGAAGTACCACTTGGTTCCTGCAAACCGATGCCTTTTTGCAACGCACCATGAGTCAAATGCGGCGAGGCGAAACACCACCTCCCGCGTGTCACCGAAACGAAATATCACGGCCCCAAGGCCTGACTCGGCGGCGCCCGGGACGGCCCGTCAAAGGGGAAATATTCCAATGCGTAACAAGTTCCTTCTGGGCGTGGCCGCGGTCGCGTTGATCGCACCGGCGAGCGCCATGGCTCAGGAGACGACGTCCACCATCCGCGGCGCCGTGACGGCAGGCGGACAGCCGGTCGCCAACGCGACCGTGCTCGTCACCAACACCGCCAACGGCGCGAAGACGCAGGCGGTGACCAGCACGGATGGCCGGTTCTCGTTCCCCGGCCTGCAGCCGGGTGGCCCCTATACGTTGGTGGTGACGAGCGCGCAGGGCAACAAGACCGTCACGGACATCTTCACGGTCAACCAGCAGCCGTTCGAAGTCCCCGTCGACCTGTCCGCCAACGAAACAGGCAACGCCGTCAACGGCACCGCCACGTCGACCCCGACGGACGCGTCGTCCCAGGACGTCGTCGTGACCGCCTCGTCCATCTCGCGCGCGGGCATCACCTCGACCGGGCCGCAGACCGTTCTCGACCAGCGCGACATCAGCAAGGTCGCATCGGTCAACCGCGACGTGCGCCAGCTCGAACGCCGCGATCCGCTCGCGCAGCTCGACCTGTCCAACGGCACCTATGGCGCGGTCAGCTTCGGCGGCGTCAACCCGCGCTTCAACCGCTTCACCATCGACGGCGTGACCGTCGGCGACACGTTCGGCCTCAACGCGGACGCGAGCCCGACCGGTCGCGGCCCGGTGCCCTATGACGCGATCGACTCGCTCAGCACCTCGTTCGCGCCCTATGACTTCCGCCAGACGGGCTTCACCGGCGGCGCCATCGACGTGCTGCTGCGCTCGGGCTCCAACAGCTTCCACGGCACGGGCTTCTATTCGGAGAGCACCAGCGGCATCCAGGGCAAGCAGATCGGCTCCAATATCGTCACGGTGCCGAGCTACAACAGCAAGACCTATGGCGCGACGCTGAGCGGCCCCATCATCAAGGACAAATTGTTCTTCATGGTCTCGGGCGAGCGCAACACCGACCCGCGCCCGCTGAGCCCGAACAACATCGCCGGCGTCCCGAACCTGACGGGCGCGCAGGTCTCCACGGTCACGTCGGAGGCGCAGAGCCTGTACGGCTACAACGCCGGTACCGTGCTCCAGCTGACCCAGAACAAGGACGAGAAGTACGTCGGCAAGATCGACTGGAACATCGTGGACGGCCAGCGCCTGTCGCTGACGTACATCAACGCGTTCGACCAGTCCGACTCGCTCCAGAACACCAGCACCTCGACATCGAGCCCCGCGCTCGGCCTGTCCTCCGACGCCTACCGGCTTAGCGAGGTCCTCCATGCCGGCATCGCGCAGCTGAACTCGGACTGGACCAGCAACTTCTCGACCGAAGGCCGCTTCATCTACAAGACCACCAAGCGCGGCCAGGATTCCGAACTGGGTCTCGGCTTCGCCCAGTTCCAGGTCTGTACCGATCCCACCAGCGCGCTGACGGCGAGCGGCGGCGCCAACACGTCCACGATCACGGCCTGCTCGACCGGGTCGCCCCGGATTGCCTTCGGCCCCGACATCAGCCGCCAGACCAACACGCTGTCCTTCAAGACCTATGAGGGATCGTTCCTCACCCGCCTGCGTCTCGATGGCCACGAGTTGAAGATCCTTGCCGACTACACGCGGAACTCGACCGTCAACAACTTCCTGCAGTATAGCGCGGGCGGCTATTATTTCGACAATCTGGCCGATTACGCGGCCAAGAACGCGGACTCGCTCACGATCGGCCAGGCGCTGAACGGCTCGCCCACCGGCGCGCAGGCCCAGTTCTCCTATGGCGAGTTCGCGTTCGGCATCCAGGACGACTGGCAGGTGAACGACAGCCTGCTGGTCACCTACGGCGTGCGCGAGACGTTATTCGCGCAGAGCAGTTCGCCTGTCCTCAACCCCTTCTTCGAGCAGCGCTACGGCTATCCCAATACGAAGACGTACAAGGGCCTGACCGAGTTCGAGCCGCGTATCGGCTTCAACTACCGCGTGACCAACAGGCTCCGGTTCCACGGCGGCTTCGGCATCTTCGCGGGCGGCAATCCGGACATCTATCTGTCCAACAGCTTCTCCAACACCATCCTGTCCAACCGCGTGACGTTCACGCGCGCGAACAACGCCGCGGGCTGCATCGCGAACGCGGGGACGGTGACCGCCGCCATCTGCCAAGCCGCGCTCAACAACGTCAACGGCGCGGCGGTGAACCCCCTCGTCGCCAACTACGTGACGACCAACACAGGCGCGCTGGTCAGTTCGACGACGAACGCGCTGTCGCCCAACTTCCAGCTGCCGTCGAGCTACAAGGGCACGCTGTCCGCCGACTATAAGGTCGGCGGCCTGACGCTCGGTCTGGACTACATCTACACCAAGGTCCGCAACGCGATCATCTTCACCGACGCGCGGTCGGTGGTGATCGGCACACTGCCCGACGGCCGCCCGCGCTATGGCTCGACGACGACGTTCAACGACACCAATTCGGACATCATCCTGAGCGATACGTCCAAGGGCTTCAGCCACATCGGCGTCGTCCGGGCGAATTACGACTTCCCGTTCGGGCTGTCGTTCGGCGCCAGCTACACGCGGCAGGAGGTCAAGGACACGGCGGCGGCGACG
This sequence comes from uncultured Sphingomonas sp., assembly GCF_964237335.1. NCBI lineage: Bacteria > Pseudomonadati > Pseudomonadota > Alphaproteobacteria > Sphingomonadales > Sphingomonadaceae > Sphingomonas > uncultured Sphingomonas sp. Next base: position 50,770 of record NZ_CAXSHM010000021.1, on the reverse strand, counting down.
TCCTCGGTGGCGCTGTCCAACTACGGCAACCAGGCGGTGACCGATCCCAACTTCCCGGGCTACGGCACGTCGAGCGACGAGACCAAATGGCGGGTCACCTATTCGGTGGGCTTCGATCACGCATTCTTCCGCGACTATCGCACCGCGATCCAGTTGTTCGGCGACACCCGCGCAGGGCGGCCCTACAGCTTTACGATGCAGGACAACACGGGCACGCGTTCGCCGGTGTTCGGTACCATCAGCAACAACGACCGCTACCTGCTGTACGTGCCCACCAGCACCACCGACCCGCTCGTCAGCTACGATACCGCCGCCACGCAAGCGGCGGTCGACTCCCTCATAAACTCGACCGACCTGAAGAAATACCGCGGCAGCATCGTGCCCAAGAACACCGAGTTCAACCGGGCCTTCACCCGCATCGATCTCCATCTGGAGCAGGAAATCCCAACTTTCATCGGCAAGTCGCGCATCTCGATCTTCGGCGACATCGAGAACCTGCCCAACCTCCTCAACCACAATTGGGGCGGGCTGCGTCAGCTCGGCTTCCCGTACACGGGCTCGGTGGTGAACGTTCAGTGCCTCGCGGTCGCTACGCCGACGGGCACGGCGGCGGTGGCGGACACCAATTCGTCGCAGGCCTGCGCTCAGTATCGGTACAGTGCCGAGCGCGCGCCCAACACGGCGGCGGTCAGCTTGAACAACTCGCTCTACCTGATCCGCATCGGCGCGCGCGTGAAGTTCTGATCGCCGCCTGAGCGCCGAAAGACCCGCCGTTCCGCCCGGAACGGCGGGTTTTCCATGCCTGCGCTACAGCGACCAGCGCAGGTCGGCCTGGAAGCTGCGCTGCGGGAAGGGGTGGAACAGGTAGTAGCGGTCATCGCCGACGTTATCGACGCCCAGCCCCAGCCGGTAATGCTCGCCGACCCGGAACTCGGCGCGCAGGTCGACCACCAGATATTGGTAGAAGCCGCCGTACGTGTTGCCGACGATGTCGCTGCCGTCGAGCGTGCCGTATATCCGGCTGGCGTAGCGGCCCGCCGCGGTCAGCGACACGGCGTCGGTCGGCCGCCACGTGCCCACCAGCGTCGCCTTCCAGTGCGGCACGCCCGGGATCGCGTGGCCGACCGCGGCCGGGAAGGCGGCGTCCGCGCGGGTGATCGCGTCGGCGTAGGTGACGCTCGCGGTCAGATCGATGCGCGGCAGCACGTCGCGCCGGTCCACCGCCGCCTCCACGCCGCGCGCGCGGGTGCGGTCGACGTTCTGGACGAACGTGCCCAGCGCTGCTGCGCCGTTCACGACGATCGTCCCGGTCTGCGAGACGAGCGCGCCCGTCACGATCTCGTTGAACAGCGAAACGCGCGCCGTGCCGTGCGCGTCGCGCCGTTCGACCGCCAGTTCCTCCGACAGCGCGTGCTCGGGGCGCAGGTTCGGGTTGGGCACGGCGGCGACCGGCGTCGTCACGATCTGGTAGAGTTCGCCCACGGTCGGGAAGCGCCAGGCGTCGCCGAACGAGCCGCGCACCGTCCAGCCGGCCACGGGCGCCCAGGCGAGCGACGCCTTGGGGCTGGCGCGCGTCACCTGCTCGACGGGCTGGTTCGCGAAGATGGCGGGCGTGAGCGAGAAGTTCTGCCCGCGGTCCGCCGTCCAGCTCTCGACGCGCACCCCGGCGGTCAGCGTCAGCGGCGCTGCGATCCGCACCGCATCCTCGGCCCAGCCCGCGATCGTGCGCGTCCGCCCCGCCGAGCGCAGGTTGAGCTGGCCCTGGGTGCCCGTCAGCCAGTCGGTGGTCGCGTAGCGGTTGCTCGCCAGCGTGAACCGGTCGGCGTGGAGGCCGGCGGACAGCGTGTTGGTCGCGTCCGCATCGGACCGCCACGCGCCTTTCAGGTCCAGCGTCGCCCAGCCGGTGCCGTCGAGCCGCGTGATCGTCCCCGCGCCGCCTGCGAGCGCATCGGGCAGCGCGGTGGTCGGGATGCGCTGCACGTCGTGGCCGAAGCGATAAAGCGTGCCAATCGCCTGCCAGTCGAACCGGTCGCCGGTGCCTGTGGCGGACAGCGCATGGCTCCAGTGCCGCTCGGTATAGCGGTACACCCCGCCCGAGAACGCGCTGGCGGCGACGGGGTAGAGCCGGCCATCGATGTTGAACGATCCCGCATAGGCGGTCGCGCCGGTCGCGGCGTTGGTCAGGTACGATTCGGCGGACGCGGTCGTGTCGTTGCCGAACAGCGCGCCGACATAGGTCAGGCGGACGCCGGGCGCGATGTCGAGCGCGGCCTTCAGCTTCACCCGGTCCTGCACCTGATGCTCGATCGCGTTCGCGCCCAGCACGCGGATCGGGGCGCCGAGGCGGTTCACGTCGGCAACCGCGCCAGTCACCGGCGTACCGGCCGCTGACGCGCCGGCGGGCTGCGGCGCGGTGACGAGCAACAGCGGTTGGGCGTGGCTGTCGACATGGTCGACGCTGACGAACACCGACAGCGGCCCGAACCGGTCGCCGATCGTCGCGCCCAGCTGGTGCGTCGGCAGCGTCTCGCGCTGGCCGTACAGGTCCGACTGCTGCACGTTCATCGCCGCGGTCGCGGTCGCCTCCAGCCGGTCGGGCAGCCGTGTCGTGATGTTGACCACCGCGCCGATCGAATTGCCGGGGTATTGCGCCGAGAACGGCCCGTAGAGCACGTCGACGCGCGCGATCTCCTCCGTCGAGACGAGGCCCCAGCGCGGGCTGGCTATCGTGTTGTTGTTGCCGATCAGCGCCGACAGCAGCGCGCCGTCGGCATAGATCAGGCTGCGCGCGCTGGCGCCGAGCCCGGAGGTGCGGGTGGCGAGCGGCGCCTGCGTGTCGCCGATGTGGCGCTGGCGGATGATGAGGCTGGGCAGGTATTTCAGCGTCTGCTCGACGCTGATCGCGTTGACCGTCGCGGCGATCCGGTCCGCGTCGATGCTGGCGGTCGAGGCGGTCGGCACGGGCGCCGGGGGGCGCGGCTTGGCGCCGGTCACGACGACGTCGGGGTTGGTCGGATCGGGTTTCGGCCGGTCCTCGGCGCGGGCGGCGGCGGGGATGGCGAGGGCAAGCGCGAGCGTGGGCAGGCAGGCGCGCGTGGTCGCGCGGGGTCGGCTGGGCATGGTGGCCCCTTTCGTCTGGATCGGCAGATGCCGTCGCGCGCAGGGGCGCGACGGCAGGCGGTCAGGCGAGGGCGGGCGGTCCGGTCGAGGGCGGCGGCGGCGCGGCGAGGCCGCGGCCGCGGCCGGGCAGCAGGGCGGGCGAGGGAGCGGCGACGGTCGTCGCCACGATGCCGACGCCAAGCGGCGCGACGAGCGGCACGGCGAGGTCGACCGCCAGCGCGGTGACGCCGAACGGGCAATCGTGATCGGCGGCGGGCGCGGCGGGGTCGTGGTGCCCGTCAAGCGAGGTGGCAACCATCGCCATACCGGGCATCGCCCCGCCCCCGGCGACTGGCCCGCTACCGGGGCAGAGCACCAGCCGGGTCGCGCCGTCGGCTCCCGTCATCGGCATCCACCCCGCCGGCACCGCCGCACGCACCGCCATCGCCAGCGCGACGAGCAGGAGCAGCAGCGCCCGGTGCGCGGGGGTCAGACGGCGAAGGTCCACGGCCGGTCTCTGGACGGGGGGAGCGGCGCGGGCAAGGTGGATCGTCACCCGCACCCGTCACTCCGGCCTCCACCCCGGCGAAGGCAGGGACCCAATTGCGACGCAGTCGGTCACGGAGCGCGGGCTCTCGATCACCGGTCGTCTCGCGACTGGGCCTGGCCTGCGCCGGGGTTGGAGAGCCAAGCCGCGGTGGGAGATACCTAAACCGGGGTGGAGGGAGGGCCAAGCCGCGCTGGAGGGAGGGCTACGCCGTCTCCAGCAGCCGCTCCGCCTGCGCGCGCGCCTCCGGCGTGATCGTGGCGCCGGACAGCATGCGGGCGATCTCCTCGCGGCGTTCGTCGTCGCCCAATTGGCGCACGCCGGTGCGCGTGACGGTGCCGTCGTGGCTCTTGGCGATCAGCAGATGCTCCGCGCCGCGCGCCGCGACCTGCGGGCTGTGCGTCACCACCAGGAGCTGGGTGCGCGTCGCGAGCCGCGCCAGCCGCTCGCCGATCGCGCTGGCCACCGCGCCGCCGACGCCGCGGTCGATCTCGTCGAACACCATCGTCCCCGCCGCGCCCTCCTCGGCCAGCGCGACCTTCAGCGCCAGGATGAAGCGCGACAGCTCGCCGCCGCTGGCGATCTTGACGAGCGGCGCGAACGGCGCGCCGGGGTTGGTCGCGATCTCGAACTCCACCCGGTCGCGGCCCGCGCCCGACCAGCCGTCCTCGCCCAGGCCAGCGACGACGGTGCGGAAGCGCGCGGCGTCCAGCTTCAACGGCGCGAGCTCGCCCGCCACCGCCGCGTCGAGGCGTTTGGCGGCCTCGACGCGCGCCTGCGATACGCGCGCGGCCGCCTTGTCGTAGGCCGCCCGCGCGTTCGCCACCGCGGCGTCCAGCGTCGCGACGCCGCCCTCGCCCGCCTCCAGCCGTTCCAGCCGCCCGCGCAGATCGTCGGCGAGCGCGGCGAGATCGTCGGGCTGCACCCGGTGCTTGCGCGCCATGCCGCGCAGCTCGAACAATCGCGCCTCGTCGTCCTCCTGCGCGCGCGGGTCGAAGTGGAGCGCGCGGCGGGCCTCCAGCAGCTTGTCCTCCGCCACCGCGCCCTCGATGATCGCGCGGTCCACCGCCGCCATCGCTTCGGCCAGCAGCGGATGATCGTCGGCCAGCCGGCCGAGCACCCGCGCCGCCTGGCGCAACTGCGCGAGCCCGCCGTTCGAGCCCTCCAGAAAGCCCTCCGCCGCTTTCAGATCGTCCGCCGCCTTTTCCGCGCGCTGCATGCCGCGGCGGCGATCGGCGAGCGCCTCCTCCTCGCCCGGCTCGGGGGCGAGCCTGGTCAGCTCGGCGGCGGCATGTTCCAGCCAGTCGCGATCACGTGCCGCGGCCTCGATCTCCGCGCGCGCCGCGCCCAGCGCCGCCGCCGCCTCGCGCCAGTGCCGCCACGCCGTCGCGACGGGAGCGGTGTCGACGCGGCCGAACGCATCGAGCAGCGCGCGATGGCCGCGCGCGTTCAGCAGGCCCCGGTCGTCGTGCTGGCCGTGGATCTCCACCAGCCGCGCGCCCAGCTCGCGCAGCAGCGCCGCCGATGCCGGCTGGTCGTTGACGAAGCCGCGGCTGCCGCCGTCCGCCTTGACGATCCGGCGCACGATCAGCGGCTCGCCCGCATCGGCATCCAGGCCGTTCTCGGCGAGCAGCGCGGCGGCGGCGGGGGGCGCGTCGAAGCTCGCCGTCACCACCGCCTGCGCGGCGCCGTGGCGCACCAGCCCGCTCTCGCCGCGCCCGCCAAGGGCGAGGCCCAGCGCGTCGAGCAGGATCGACTTGCCCGCCCCCGTCTCGCCGGTGAGCACGCCCAGGCCCGCGCCGAACTGAAGGTCCAGCGCCTCGATCAGGACGACGTCGCGGATGGAGAGCGCGGTCAGCATCGCTGCGCATGTAGCGCGAGTCGGCCGGAACAAACAGGGGTTGATCGGAGCGACGATCAGGACCGGGCTCCGGCCCTCGCCGGGGAGGGGGAAGGCTGGTCGCCGTCCGCTCAGGTGGTCGGCTGGGCTGCCGAGCCGCCGGCGGTGCCCGGCGCGCCGGCACCCGCGCCCGTGCTGCCGGCGCCGCCGGACGCGCCCGCGCCGCCGTCCGTCGTCGCAGGGGTGGGCGAGCCCGGCGCGGAAGCCGCGCCGCCGCCCGTGTCGCCCGCGGCCGGGGTGCCGGGCGGCCCCTTGGGCTGCACTGCCGCCTTGTTGGGGACGATCAGCGTGCCCGCCGGGAGCGGTGCGACCGGCGTGCCGGGGTGTTCCTTCATCAGTTTGTAGGCGTGCGCGTACCAGTCCGACCCCGGATAGTTGACGCCCAGCACCGCCGTGGCCTGTTGCGCCTCGACGGGGGTGCCGAGCGCGAGATACGTCTCGGTCAGCCGCATCAGCGCCTCGGGCGTGTGGGTGGTCGTCTGATAGTCGTCGACGACGTGGCGGAAGCGCATGGTCGCCGCGAGCCACTGGCCACGCCCTTCGTAGAAGCGCCCGATCTCCATCTCCTTGCCCGCGAGATGGTCGCGGACCAGGTCGATCTTCAGTCGCGCGTCGGCGGCGTATTTGGTGTTGGGATAGCGGCGGGTCAGTTCGCCAAGCGAATCGAGCGCCTGCTGCGTGATCTTCTGGTCGCGCGTGACGTCATTGATCTGCTCGTAATAGCCGAGCGCGACGAGATAATAGGCATAGGACGCGTCGCGATTGCCGGGATGCACCGCCAGGAACCGCTGCGCCGACTGGATCGAATTGGTGTAGTCCGCGCCCTCATAGTAACTGAACGCGCTCATCAGCTGCGCGCGTCGGGCCCAGATCGAATAGGGATGCTGGCGCTCGACCTCGTCGAACAGCTGCGCCGCTTCCTTATACTGGTGGCGGTCGAGCCGGACGCGCGCCGCCGAATACAGCGTGCCGACGTCGCGCGCGACATAGGGCAGGTCCGCATTCTTCTTGGCCCGCCCGCAGCCGGCGAGTGGGAGGGCGGCGGCGACGGCGAGCAGGGCCGCGGTACGGAACAGGGTAATGCGCATAGGGGTTTGCCCTAACGCAATGTACCCCGTGGGAACAATCCCACAGCGTATGACGTGGGAACAATCCCACAGTGGTCTGTCTTGAGGAGTTTCGCCATGCCTGCCACGCTGCTCGCCACCAAGCGCGTCGAAAAGCCCTGGGGACGCCACCACCTGTATCCCGGCTTCCCCGACGCGCCCGAAGCGGGCGAGAAAGTGGGCGAGGTGTGGTTCCAGCCGGCCGAGCCCGAGGCGGCCGAAATGCTGATCAAATACCTGTTCACCAGCGAGAAGCTGTCGGTCCAGGATCATCCGTCGGACGAGGAGGCGCACAAGCGCGGGCTCCCGAGGGGCAAGGACGAGTGCTGGACGATCCTGACCGCCGAGCCCGGCGCGACCATCGCGGTCGGCCCCAAGCGCGAGATGACCAAGGATGAGCTGCGCGAGGCCGCGGAGAACGTGACGCTGGAGGACAAGCTCGACTGGCGGCCGGTGAAGGCGGGCGATTTCCTCTATTGCCCGAGCGGCACGATCCACGCGATCGGCGGCGGCATCACCTGCATCGAGGTACAGCAGAACTCCGACACCACTTATCGCCTCTACGATTACGGCAGCGACCGCGAGCTGCACCTCGACGACGGCGTCGCGGTCGCGCACCTGACGCCATACGTGCCGATCACGAGCCCGGGGCAGGTGACGCCGGACCGCCGGATCCTGGTCGAGGGGCCGCGGTTCGTGCTGGAGCGCTGGCCGGGCGGGGAGCACGAGATCGCACTGCCCGAGGGCAAGACGGGCTGGCTGGTGCCGATCACCGGCGAGGGCGTCGTCGCCGGCGTGGCGTTCAAGGCGGGCGAGTGCGTGACGGTGACGGGGCCCGAACAGGTACATGCGTCGTCGGATGCGGACATGCTGTTCGCGTATACGGGGACTGCGCGGATGTGAGGGGGGAGGAAGCCCCCCTTCTCCTTCTCCGTCTACCCTGAGCTTGTCGAAGGGCTGCCCTTCTTCCAACCGTCGCAAGAAGGACATTGCTTCGACAAGCTCAGCATGAACGGGGGGTGGGGGCGATGCGCCTTGGACCAGATGCAAATCGCTAACCACCATCCGCTAACCCCGCCCCATGCTCCGCGTCCTGACCCTCTCCACCCTGTTCCCCGATGCGAGCCGGCCCAATTTCGGCGTGTTCGTCGAGCGGCAGACGCGGGGGCTCGCGGCGCTGGCGGACACAGAGGTCCGGGTGGTGGCGCCGGTCGGGCTGCCGCCCTGGCCGCTGGCCCGGATGGCACGCCACCGATCGCTGGCCGCCTTGCCGTCGCGCGAGACGTGGAAGGGGCTGGACGTCACCCGCCCGTGCTTCCCGGCGCTGCCCGTCACGCAGGGCCGTTTCCACGCCCGCCTGCTCGCCCGCGCGCTGGTGCGGCATGTGGACGCGATTCGGCGCGACTTCGCGTTCGACGTGATCGACGCATCGTTCTTCTTCCCCGACGGGCCGGCGGCGGTGGCGCTGGGGCGGCGCTATGGCGTGCCGGTGTCGATCAAGGCGCGCGGCGCGGACATCCACCACTGGGGTCGGGCTAGACCGACCGCCCGTGAGGTGCTCGACGCGGGACGCGCGGCGTCCGGCCTGCTCGCGGTGTCGGCGGCGATGAAGGCGGACATGGTCGCGCTCGGCCTGCCGGCGGACGCGATCCGGGTGCACTACACCGGCGTCGACCTCGACCGGTTCGCGCCCGGCGACCGGCCGGCGCTCAAAGCCAGGCTGGGAGTGGCCGGTCCACTGGTGGTGTCGCTGGGCGCGTTGATCCCGCGTAAGGGGCATGACGTGGTGATCGAGGCAGTGGCGCGGCTGCCCGGCACGACGCTGCTGGTGGCGGGCGAGGGGCCGGAGCGCGGCCGCCTCGCTGCGCTGGCCGAGCGGCTTGGCGTCGCCGATCGGGTGCGGCTGATCGGCCCGGTGCCGCATGCCGAGTTGCCGGCGCTGCTCGCCGCCGCCGACGTGATGGCGCTAGCGTCTTCGTCGGAAGGGTTGGCCAACGCCTGGGTCGAGGCGCTCGCCTGCGGGACGCCGGTCGTCATCACCGACGCGGGCGGTGCGCGCGAACTGGTGACGTCGCCAGTTGCGGGGCCGGCCGCGGGGCGGGTGGTGGAGCGGACCCCGGCGGCGTTCGCAGCGGCGATCGCGGAACTGCTAGGCGACGCGCCCGATCCGGCGGTGGTGCGGGAGGCGGCGGCGCGGTTCACGTGGGACGCGAATGCGGTGGCGCTGCGGGCGCATCTCTCTGCCCTCGCAGCCAAAGCGCTCCAACACCGTTCGTGCTGAGCCTGTCGAAGCACCTGGGCAAACGCTGCGCTTGGGGCATGTCCTTCGACAAGCTCAGGACGAACGGACTAGGTTAGAGCGGATAGATCGCCGCAGCCACCAGCCGCCCCTCGGCGCGCAGCACGCCCCAGGCGCGCGCGGCGGCGCGGCTATCCATCGGCTCGATCCCGGTGCCGCGCGCCTCCAGCGCCGCGACCAGCGCGCGCGGCGGGCGGGCGAGCGTCGGGCCGGTGCCCAGGATCACGAACTCCGGCAGCCGCGCCAGCAGCGGCTCGATCGCGGCCATGTCGAGCTCGGCGAGCGGCGGCGGGGACCAGCCCTGCGACCATTCGGCGGTCAGCAGCACCGCTGCGTGCACCTCCTCGCCCACCCGGAACCCGGCGGCGGAGAAGCCGTGGATCAGCGGGCCTCCTGCGCGCTCCTCGCGGTGCATGTGGAGGTCGGGCATCAGGCCCCAATCGTCACGAGCGGGGCCGGACCCGCTCGGCGCCCGTCGCCGGCGTGGCGCGCACCGCCTTGGGCTCCGCGCGCAGGCCGAGCGTGATGAGCAGCGACGACGAGACATAGATCGACGAATAGGTGCCGACGACCACGCCCAGGATCATCGCCGCCGTGAAGCCGCGCAGCACGTGCCCGCCGAACAGCAGCAGCGCGACGAGCGCGATCAGCACGGTCAGCGACGTCATCACCGTGCGCGGCAGCGTCTCGTTTACGCTCAGGTCGATGATCTCGCGCATGTCCATCTTGCGATAGCGGCGCATGTTCTCGCGGATGCGGTCGTCGATCACGATCTTGTCGTTGATCGAATAGCCGATGACCGTCAGCACCGCGGCGACGATGTTGAGGTCCACCTCCATCCCGGTTAACGCGAAGAAGCCGAGCGTCATCAGCAGATCGTGCGTGATAGCGACGAAGGTCGAGACGCCGAATTGCCACTCGAAACGGAACACGCCCCATAGCGCAATGCCGAACACCGCCAGGAACACGGCGAGGCCGCCTGTCCACAACAATTCGCCAGACACCTTGCTGCTAACCGAATCCTGACGCGCCAGCGTCGCGCCCGGGAACGCCTTGGCCAGGGCGCCCTGCACCTTGTTGACGACCGCGTTGGTGGCGCCCGCATCCTGGCTCGCCGGCGGGGGCAGGCGGATCGCCACGGTGTTGCCGTCGGCATATTGCTGAAGCGAGGCCTGGCCGACCCCGAGATTGTCGACGAGGCTGCGCGCGCGCTCGACCGGCGGGGCGCCGGCGAACCGCTCCTCGATCATCAGCCCGCCGCGGAAGTCCACGCCGAGGTTCAGCCCCTTGAACGCGACGAGCGCGACGGCGGCGATCGACAGCAGCATCGTGACGGCGAACGCCCATTGGCGCAGCCGGACGAAACGGATGTTGGTGTTGTCGGGGACGATCTTCAGGAGGCGCATCGGAAACTCCCGTCACCCCAGCGCAAGCTGGGGTCGCGTCGTTGCGGGGCGACCCCAGCGTTCGCTGGGGTGACGACGACAGTCATATCGTGATGCTCGTCGGCCGCGTGCGGCGGAGCCATTGCGCCGTCAGCATCCGCGTGAACAGCACGGCGGTGAACACGCTGGTGCAGATGCCGATCAGCAGCACGACCGCAAAGCCCTTCACCGGGCCCGAGCCCAGCAGGAACATGATGATGCCCGAAATGGCATGGGTCGTGTTCGCCTCGAAGATCGTGCGGCTCGCCTCCTTGTAGCCGAGGTCGACCGCCTGGACGACGTTGCGCCCGCGCCGTCGCTCCTCGCGGATGCGCTCGTTGATCAGCACGTTGGCGTCCACGGCCGTCCCGATCGTCAGCACGAACCCCGCGATGCCCGGCAGCGTCAGCGTGCCGTTGAGCAGCGCGAGCACGCCCAGGATGACGAAGATGTTGATGACGACGGCGAAGTCCGCATACAGCCCGAACCGGCCGTAGGTCAGAGCCATGAACGCGATCACCGCGACTGCCGCGATCACCGAGGCGACGATGCCCGCGTGGATCGAATCCTTGCCCAGGTCTGGTCCTACGGTGCGCTCCTCCACCACCTTGAGCGCGACGGGCAGCTTGCCTGACCTGAGCTCGATCGCGAGCTGGTTGGCGGATGCGACGGTGAAGCTGCCCTCGATATACCCCTGGCCGCCAAGGATCGGGTCATTCACGACAGGTGCCGTGATAACCTGATTGTCCAGGATGACCGCGAACCGCTTGCCATGATTGGCTTGGGTGAAGGCCGCGAACTTGCGTCCGCCCTGACTGTCGAACGTGAAGTTGACGATCGGGGCATTGGTGTCGGGCTTGAACCCCTGGCTGGCGTTGACGAGCTGGTCACCGGAAATCAGCGTCTCGCGCTTCAACGCGATGCGGCTGGTGGCGGCCGCGCCGTTCTGCTCGACGTACGGCAGGATCACGTCGCCGATCGGCGGCTGGTTCTTCGCGACCAGCGCAGGGTCCGCCGTGTCGTCGACCAGCTTGAACTCGAGCTTCGCGGTCTTGCCCAGCAGCTCCTTGAGCGCAGTAGGATCCTTCAGCCCCGGCACCTGCACGACGATCCGGCTCGCGCCCTGGCGGACGATCGTCGGCTCGCGGGTGCCGAGCTCGTCGATGCGGCGGCGCACCACCTCGGTCGCGCTGGTCATCGCGTTGTCGACCGCCGCGTCGATCCCGGCCTTGGTCGGTACGATCACGAAGCGCGAGGTGTCCACCACCTGCAGGTCGTACTCGCGCTGGCCGGTCAGCCCCGCGCCCGTGCCGATCAGCGGCAGGATGCGCTCACGCGCCGCGTCGACTTGGCTCGGGTCGCGCAGCAGGAACGACACACGCCCGCCTTGCGTCGAGATGTCGCCGATCTCGATCCGCGGGTTGGTGCGCAGCGCCGTCGACACCTGGTCGCGCATCTGCTCCAGCCGCGTCGCCACAAGGTCGTTGGTGTCCGCCTCCAGCAACAGGTAGCTGCCGCCGGCGAGATCGAGGCCCAGGTTGATGCGCGGGTGCGGGATGCGGCCCCAGCCGTCGGTCATCCGCTCCGGCAGCAGGCTCGGGATCGCCAGCGCGACGAGCGCGACGATGACGAACCAGATCGAGACGACCTTCCAGCGCGGGAAATCGAGCATGTCAGTCGCCCCCGCTCAATCGTTCGCCGGCTTGGCGTTCGGGTTGGTCACCTCGGCGAGGGTCGACTTCACGACGCGGACGCGCGTGTTGGCGGCGATCTCCACCTCGACGATCTGGTCCTCGACGCGGGTGACGCGGCCGGTGACGCCGCCGGCGGTGACGACCTGATCGCCCTTCTTCACGTTCTCGATCATCGCGCGGAACGCCTTCTGGCGCTTCTGCTGCGGCAGCCACATGATGAAGTAGAAGGCGACGAGCACCAGCGCGAACGGCGCGAAAAACTGGATCAGGCCGGCCGCGCCGCCGCCGGTAGCGGCCGCGCCCGCCGTCTGCGCGTAAGCTGAGGGGATCAAGGATGGGGCCTTCGGACGATAGAGGGGATCGGGGAGGAGATGGGGCAGGGCGGACACGACGCGGGCCGGCGGCGCCGTCGCGCATCCGGCCCGTATCGTCCGGCTGCTATCACCGGACGCGCCGGGGTGCAACGGGCGTGCGCCGAACCCGGCGGCCGGCCGGCATGCGGCGGCTTGCATCGCCGGCCGCCCGAGCCTAAGGCCGGCGGCTCGGGGACCCGGCCACGCCGCCCCCGCCGGTCGGGGCGTAGCGCAGCCTGGTAGCGCATCACACTGGGGGTGTGGGGGTCGCAGGTTCGAATCCTGTCGCCCCGACCAAGTCTCTCGATAGTTTAGCGTCACGATCTGCTCCGACTGGTGTTCAGACGGAAGGGCAGACAGACCGACTGCTTCCGATCCCAGGCGAGCACCAGCTATTGCGGCATGCCGCGGGAGTCATCCTCTTGGCTAAGGACAATGGCCATGCTGCTCTATCAATTCAGGATGGGCACCAACCCCCGCCGGGTCATCATCTACATGGCCGAAAAGGGGATCGATGTTCCGCGCTATGAGCTGGATTACCATGGAGGGGAGCACCGCTCACCCGAATATCTGCGCATCAATCCGGCCGGACGCGCGCCAGCGCTCGTAACGGACGGCGGCGTTGCAATCACTGAATCGGGCGCCATTGTCGAATATCTCGAAGAGCTCCACCCACATCACTCGATGATAGGCACGGACCCGCTGTCGCGCGCCAAGGTCCGTGCTTTGGAGCGCGTTGGCAACGACCTTTGCGTCCGCTGTCAGGCCTGGCTCTGGAACTTGACCGATGCATTTGCCGCGAAGGAACCGGACCCATCGCGCCCACTGGCCGACAAGGTCTACAGATACGTCGAAGAGCTTCTCGACATCCTCGAAGCGAGCATTGGCGAAGCCAGGTTCCTCGCCGGAGGCTATGAGCCGACCATCGCTGACTGCACTACGTTCGCGATATTCCAAACCGCGCGCGAGCGGTTCGATCAGCCGCTTGGCAAGACGCATCATAAGCTGGATCGATGGTATCGTGACTTCAGACGTCGGCCAAGCGCCGATTATTGAGGAAGTCTCGGGAAACGCGAGCAAGCTTGAATGCCAGCGCAAGCGTCCGCACGATCAGCGTCTGGATAGCGGCAGTTGCGGTCGTGTCGGTGATGCCGGGACCACCGTCGCGTCACGTCCCCCCTCCTGCCGGTGCGCGAGCAGGACCGCGGCGAGGCTGATCGCCGCCGCCGCCGACAGCCAGGCGCCGGAGATGGCGTGGTCGCCCGTCCGTGTGATCAGCCAGGTGACGATGAACAACGTGAACCCGCCGGCCTCGCCCTGGATCGAGGCGAGCCGGTAGCGCCGGCGTCGATCATGCACAGGACGAAATGCGCGTAGGCCGTACACGGCACCCACAGCGCGTCGAACGGGATGATGGGACCGTCGGAACGGGCGGCGGGCGCAAGGGGAGCGGATTGCCGGTCGATCCTGGTTGTATGGTGGCGCGGATGGCTCCTATATCCTGGTCATGACAGCAGCCGCCGATCCCCGCTCGTTCCTCTACCGCGACGACCTTGACCCGGAGACCGCGCGGTCGCTCGTCGCCGACGCGCTTTCCCGTGCGGACGATGGCGAACTGTACCTCCAGTACAAGAAGTCGGAGGCGTTCGGGTTCGACGACGGACGGCTGAAGACCGCGTCCTACGACACGCAGGGCGGCTTCGGCCTGCGCGCGGTGGCGGGGGAGACGACCGCCTTCGCGCATGCGAGCGAGATGACGCCCGCCGCGATCCGCCGCGCGGCCGAGACGATGGCGCTGATCGACCCCACCGCCGCGCCCCGCGCGCCGGCGCCGCAGGGGACCAATCGCCACCTCTACACCGACGCCGATCCGCTCGACCTGGTGCCGTTCGCCGACAAGGTGAACCTGTGCCAGACCGTGGACGCCGCCGCGCGCGCCCGCGATCCGCGCGTCGCGCAGGTGTCGGTATCGCTGATGGGATCGTGGCAGGTGGTGGAGATCGTCCGCCCCGACGGCTTCGTCGCGACCGACGTGCGCCCGCTGGTGCGCCTCAACGTCTCGATCGTGGCGGAGCAGGGCGGCCGGCGCGAGACGGGCACCTATGGGATCGGCGGGCGGTATCTCTACGACCGCGTCATGGAGCCTGCGACATGGAACCGCGCGATCGACGAGGCGCTGGCGCAGGCGCTGGTGAACCTCGAATCGGTCGCGGCGCCCGCCGGTGAGATGACGGTGCTGCTCGGGCCCGGCTGGCCAGGCATCCTGTTGCACGAGGCGATCGGGCACGGGCTGGAGGGTGACTTCAACCGCAAGGGCACGTCCGCCTTTTCGGGCCGCATCGGCGAGCCGGTCGCGGCGCGCGGCATCACCATCGTCGACGACGGATCGCTGCCCGACCGACGCGGCTCGCTGTCGATCGACGACGAGGGCACGCCGACGCGCGAGACGGTGCTGATCGAGGACGGCATCCTCAAGGGCTACATGCAGGACCGGCTCAACGCCCGGCTGATGGGCGTGGCGGAGACGGGCAACGGCCGCCGCGAGAGCTATGCACACGCGCCGATGCCGCGGATGACCAACACCTTCATGAAGGCCGGCAAGGACGATCCCGCCGAGCTGCTCTCCCGTGTGAAGCGCGGCATCTTCGCCAAGAGCTTCGGCGGCGGGCAGGTCGACATCGTGTCGGGCAAGTTCGTCTTCTCCTGCACCGAGGCGTATCTGATCGAGGACGGCAGGATCGGCGCCCCGATCAAGGGCGCGACGCTGATCGGTGACGGACCGAGTGTGCTGACCAAGGTGACGGGCGTCGGCGACGACTTCGCGCTCGACGAGGGCATCGGCATGTGCGGCAAGGGCGGGCAGAGCGTGCCCGCCGGCGTCGGTCAGCCGACGCTGCTGGTGGAGGGGCTGACGGTCGGCGGGACGGCGGTCTGAGGCGGATCAGATACCGCTGACAAGCATGTCCAATGCGCGTTTGATATCGTATTCGTTACCCTCCAGCGAGCCGATCGCATCGGATAGCGAACGGCGTGGCACCGCGCCGGCAAACTCGGTCAGCATCATGAATTGCTCGCTTCCTACCGTCAGGACGGGATTGAGGCGGGCGGCTCCGCGCGGTGCGGTCGCGATCGGCTCGAGTGGCACCGTGAACCGTGTGGGCAGGTCGGCGAGCAGATCGGCCTGACAGTCGAGGATCAGACCGTCCGCGACGCGATAGACGTCGAATTGCGCCATCAGCGCACGCGCAATTCCGCATAGGGCATACCGCGATCCTCGAACCACGCGTTCGACGAGTCGATGGCCTCGCGATTTGCCTCCAACCACCTGCGCGCCCGTTCTTTCGTGACTTCATTGGCGAGCGCTTGACCGACGGTCTTCGATAGATTGATGCCCAGTTCTCGCGCTTCGGATACGATCTCGCGATCGAGAAGCAGATTGACTCGTTGGCGTGCCAGAACAGGATCGTGTTTCATGCGCACAACCTATGCGCATGCCGTGTCCTGTCAACCCAATGCCATCATCTTCGCTTCGGCCTGACGGTCCATCTCCGCGCGGCTCTGGCGTTCGGCGGCGGTCTTGAGCTGGCCGCAGGCCGCGTCGATGTCGCGGCCGCGGGGGCGGCGGATGGGGGCGGAGATGCCGCCCTCGAACACAATGTCGGAGAAGGCCCGCACCCGCTCGGGCGTCGAGCACTCATAGGGTGCGCCGGGCCAGGGATTGAACGGGATCAGGTTCACCTTTGCCGGCAGTTGATAATAGCGCAGCAGCCGGACCAGTTCATGCGCATCAGCGTCCGAGTCGTTCTTGTCGCGCAGCATGACGTACTCGAACGTGATCCGCCGCGCATTGTTGGCGCCGGGATAGTCGGCGCAGGCCTGCAGTAGCTCCTCGATCCCGTATTTGCGGTTCAGCGGCACGATCTCGTCGCGCACTTCCTTCGTCACCGCATGGAGCGACACGGCGAGGTTGACGCCGATCTCCTCGCCTGCGCGCGCCATCATCGGCACGACGCCCGATGTGCTGAGCGTGATCCGCCGCTTCGACAACGCAAGGCCGTCGCCATCCATCACGAGCCGCAGCGCGTCGCGGACCGCGTCAAAATTGTACAGCGGCTCGCCCATGCCCATCATCACGATGTTGGTGAGCATCCGGCCCTCGGGCTGGGACGGCCATTCGCCGAGCGAGTCGCGCGCCAGCATAACCTGGCCGACGATCTCGCCCGCCGTCAGGTTGCGCACCAGCCGCATCGTGCCCGTATGGCAGAACCGGCAGTTGAGCGTGCAGCCGACCTGGCTCGACACGCACAGCGTGCCCCGATCGGCATCGGGGATGAACACCATCTCGTAATCCTGCGCGTCGGGCGAGCGCAGCAGCCATTTGCGCGTGCCGTCGGCCGAGACCTGCGCCTCGACCACTTCCGGGCGCGAGATCGCGAAGCGTTCGGCGAGCCATGGGTGCTGCGCCTTGGCGATGTCGGTCATCTGCACGAACTGGGTCGCGCCGCGATTGTAGAGCCAATGCCAGATCTGCTTGCCGCGAAGCTTTGCCTGCTTCGGGTCCAGCCCGCCGGAAACGAGCGCGTCGCGCAACTGGTCCTTGGACAGGCCGATCAGGTCGATCCGGCCATCCGGACGAGGCGCGGGCGTGCGCGTCACCGGCACGGGATCAATGTGGCCCGGAATGGGCATGAAAGCGGCGGCGATCACAAACATCTGCGTCATGTAGGGCAAACTGGGCGAGACTCAAACATCGCGCCGCGCCGAGCAGGTGGTGCGAGTAGGCAGGTCACTTCACTGTCGCAGCAAAGGGGCCTCGCGACCGCTCGCGAGGCCCCATGCCGTTCCGACCTTCGCCTGATGATCAGGCGTTTGCGGTGCTGGTCTTGATGTTGCCGTTAATGCCGGCGGGAAAGAACCCACCCACCGTCACAGACGCCTTCGTCCCGTACACGATGTTGAGGACATTGCCGGCCGTTCGCCCGAAGACGATGCTGTTTGCATCGGTGGGGACGATGTTCGACGCCGGATAGACGATGCCGTTTGCCGTCACGGTGGTGATCGCCGACACGCCCTGATCGTCGTTCGCGTAAATCTGCGGCGGGCCGGCCGCCGTGATGTTGCCGTCAATCGAGTCGCGGAACGTCGCGATCTGGTTGGTGTAGGTGCGATCGGTCGGTGTCGCCACGCCACGCCGATAGAGCAGCGTGCGGATGAGACCCGAATGATAGGCCTCCGTCGCCAGAATGCCGGCCGCGGCATCGAGGATCACCGGGCTGGAGATGAGCGACGCCGAACCCTTGTAAGCCGTGACGCCGACATCGGTCAGCAGGAAGCCGCCGAGCAGCCAGTTGTCATCGGACGCATAGGGATCGAACGTGCCCGTCGCGCCGACGACGCCGGCGGCACGCGCCGCCGCAGTGAAGGCACCGGTCGCGCTGCCGTCGATGTTGATCGCCGGCTGAGCCACCGCCGCGCTGCCAAGTTGGCCACGCAGGAACAGGATGTGGCTGATCTCGTCCTGTGCGATCTCGCGGGCGTAGCTGGCGACGGTTGGGTCGGCGAAGGCGACCTGCCGCCCACCGACCACGGCACCCTGCGTTCCGGTGCCGCTGAGCAGCGTGGAGTTGGGTCCCTGGCCGAACGCCGCGAAGGAGTAGTAATTACCCTCCAGATACTCGAGGCTTAGCGCGAAGTTGAGGATGTCCACGTCGGACTGCACCGGACTGATGGCCGCGGGTGACGGGGTCGGCGATGCCGGGTTCGGCTGAGGGTCGCTGCCGCATGCGGACATCATCGACAGGCCGCCAGCCGCGGCGATGCCCGCGCTGGCCATCTTGATGAAGCGACGACGATCCGCACGACGGGCCGCGCCGATCTCCATCACTTCCTTTAGTGTCTCGTGATCGATCATAATATATCCCCTGAAAGCCGGTGGCCGTAGTTCAGCTGTTGGCAGTGCTGGTCTTGATGGTGCCGTTCAAACCGGCAGGGAAGAATCCGCCTGAGGCCGTCGATTTCAGGCTTGAGTTCAAATAGACGATGTTGAGCACCTGTCCTGCGGTACGGCCATAGGCAAGACCATTGGGATCGGTGGGCACGATGTTCGAGACGGTACCGACCGCATTCGCGATCTGAGCGATCCCCTGATCGTCGTCGGAGGTTCCGTCGACCGCATCGCGCACGTTCGAGATCGCCTCGGTCGCGGCGCGGATCGCGGGCGTCGCGACCGCGAACTGGTCGAGCGACGTCCGGACAATCGCGGCATGATAGGCTTCGACGGCCAGAATGCCGGCGGCGGCATCCAGATACGTCTTGTTGGTCAGCAGCGACGAGGCACCCCGATAGGCCGTCACGCCGACGTCCTCGAAGATGAACGAGCCGTACAGGAAGTTCACGTCATTGGCATACGCATCGAAGACGCTCGTCTGCGCCACGCCCGCGGCAGCCGATGAGATCAGACCCGCCGCGCGCGCCGCACTGCTGAACGCACCGGTGGGCGTGATGCCGACGTCGAGCACGGGCTGTGCCACCGCCGCCGTGCCAAGCGCCGCGCGCAGGAACGTCACGTGGTTGAGCTCGTCCGCCGCGATCTCGCGGGCATAGGCCTGAACGCCTGGGTCCGAGAAGGTCACCGCGCGAGCACCCGCGTTGAGCAACACGCCGTTCGACGTAGCCGCATTGGCCGGGACGCCGACCGTGGCGCCATTGCCGCTGTTGATCGACGTCGCCGGGATGGGCGTGCCGAACGCGGCGTAGTAATAGAAGTTCGACTCGAGATACTCGAGGTTGAGCGCGAAGTTCAGGATGTCCGCATCCGTCAGCGTCTGCGCCTGAGCCGCGCTGGCGAACGCCAGCCCGGTCCCGACCGCCGCAGCGCCCATGATCGTCGTGAACAACGCTCGACGATCGGACCGGCGCTGTACGCGCGCGTCGAAGACATCGATCAAGTCTTGGCTGTCGGTCATGGAAGTTGCGTCCCTTTGTAGCGTCTCGACAACCGCTTGATGGCGGCCACGTTCCGTCGTTGTACAGTGCCCGGATAATTCCGCAACAAATTGCAATACATACTGATCTACGTTTTGGTCCTGATCCTGGCTGTCGACGGATCGCCTGATCTGGAGCAGCCAAGCGCCGCGGCATCGATGGCGGTCGCGGCGCCGGCGAGCAGATAGCTATCGGCGAACGGCTCTCCCCGCGCGCTGATTGCGGCGATGCTCAGGCTATGCTCGCTGCGCAGCGCGGCCACCAGCGCGTGGTCCGTCGCGGGATCAGGGCTCCAGACGCCGCTGCCCTCGCCCACCAGTCGGAAGCGCCGGTCGCCGACGCTGAGCGTCACCGGCGTGCCGGCTGCGCGGGCAGCGGACAGTCGGACAAACACGACGTCGCGCCGGTGGCGGCCGGGCCAGAGCGCGACGCTCGCGAACGGACGCCATGTCGGGTGCCGGCCGGTCCGCGCCGGAACCGCGGTAGCGACGCAGCGGTCGGGCGACCGGTCGCGGAACGCTCCCCACCCGCCGAACACGCCAAGCGATTCGCGCGTCGCGCCGACGCTCGCGACTCCGATCTTCATCGCCAAAGCCAGCGCCGCCAGCATCATGCGGGTGCGTAGCCCGTTCCCAGATGCGCGATCGTCTCGAGCCCGCCCTCGGCGAGTACCACCGATCCCTGCGGCAATCCCCCGGCGACGGGCGCACCCACCCGCTCGTCCGGCCGTGCCCCCGCCATCACGCCGCGCAGGACTCGGCTCGATATCCCGTGCATGACGACCAGCCGGTCGCCGGGATCGGCGGCGGTGTCCGCGAGCCAGCCTGCAGCCCGAGCCGCGACTGCGCGGTACGGCTCGCCGTCCGGGGCGGGGCGGAGCACGCCGCCTGTCAGAATCATCGGGCCTTCTTCCGCGATCACATCGGCATAATAGCGGCCGCCCCAGCTCCCCATGCCGATCTCGACCAGCCTTGGGTCGGTGTGCGCGCCGTGCCAGTCGAGGCCGAGGTGTTCGGTGATCACCGCCAGCGTCTGCAGCGCCCGTCCGGTCGGCGACGCCCACAGCGTCAGGACCGGCCTGGGACCCAGGATGGCCACGAGAGCCTGCCCCATCTCGTCCGCCTGCGCGAAGCCCGCCCGCGTCAGCGGCGTGTGCGGCGCCTCGCCCTGCAACCGATGCGCGGCGTTGAACACGGTCTCGCCATGACGTGCGATGAAGTCCCGGCCCTGGCGTGTCGGCGTCATGCGTCGGGAGCGTAGCGGGGCGATGGCGGGCGGCAAGCCCGTTAACGTCCCGCTTACCGTCGCGCCGCAAGGTAGGGACGGCGGGCGGCGCTTGCCGTACGGGTCGGCACCCTTGTAGGGTCGCCGCCCAGAACGGCGCGGACTCGCGCGCGGGAGATGGTGACGGCATGAAGGCGACGATCGAACGCGCGACGCTCTTGAAGGGGTTGAGCCATGTCCAGTCGGTGGTGGAGCGCCGCAACACGATCCCGATCCTGTCGAACGTCCTGATCGAGGCGACGGCGGACGGCGCGCTCAAGCTGATGGCGACCGACCTCGACCTACAGATCAACGAGCGGATCGGCGCGGCGGTCGACCAGCCCGGCTCGACGACCGTGTCCGCGCACACACTGTTCGATATCGCGCGCAAGCTGCCGGAGGGCTCGCAGGTCCTGCTGTCGGCGGCGGAGGGACGGATGGCGATCGTCGCCGGCCGCGCGCGCTTCAGCCTGGGCACGCTGCCGCGCGAGGACTTCCCGGTGATCGCCGAGGGCGAGCTGCCGACGCAGTTCGAACTTCCGGCGGCGACACTGAAGCAGCTGATCGACAAGACCCGGTTCGCGATCAGCACGGAAGAGACGCGCTATTATCTGAACGGCATCTTCCTGCACGTCGCCAAGGAGACGCCGCCTGTGCTGAAGGCGGCGGCCACCGACGGGCACCGCTTGGCGCGTGTCACCCTGCCGCTGCCCCCGGGCGCGGAGGAGATGCCGGACGTGATCGTGCCGCGCAAATGCGTGGCCGAGCTGCGCAAATTGCTCGACGAGGCCGACGGATCGGTCGGCGTGTCGCTGTCGGGCACCAAGATCCGGTTCGATCTGGGGCAGGCGGTGCTCACCTCCAAGCTGATCGACGGGACGTTCCCGGACTATTCCCGCGTGATCCCGACGGGCAACGACAAGATCCTGAAGCTCGATCCCCGCGGGTTCGAGGACGGGGTGGACCGCGTTTCCACCATCGCGACCGAGAAGACGCGCGCGGTGAAGATGGCGCTCGATCGCGACCGGATCACGCTGTCGGTCACCAGCCCGGAGAACGGCACGGCGGCGGAGGAGGTGCCCGGTGACTATAGCGCGGCGCCGTTCGAGATCGGGTTCAACTCGCGCTATCTGCTCGACATCCTCGGCCAGATCGACGGCGATGTGGTGGAGGTGCACCTGGCCGACGCCGCCGCCCCGACGCTGATCCGCGAGAACGATCAGGCGGCGGCGCTGTACGTGCTGATGCCGATGCGTGTGTAGCGGGTTCCCGCCCGGCAACTCGGTCGGCGAAAACG
The DNA here is from genome assembly GCF_964237335.1 of uncultured Sphingomonas sp. Taxonomy (NCBI): domain Bacteria; kingdom Pseudomonadati; phylum Pseudomonadota; class Alphaproteobacteria; order Sphingomonadales; family Sphingomonadaceae; genus Sphingomonas; species uncultured Sphingomonas sp. Next base: position 28,804 of record NZ_CAXSHM010000021.1, on the reverse strand, counting down.
ACGAAGGGCCGCATGATCGCTCGTGCGGCCCCTGTTCGTTGGGCTCCAGCCGCCGGCGGCGCCTAGAAGGTATAGGCGAGGCCCACCGCGCCGAGCCACTGGTTGCCCGATCCGGCGATGCGGATTAGCGGGCTATTGCCGACATCGCCCATCATCGTCGTGTAGGTGCCGCCCGCGACGGCCTTGAACCCGTGCAGCAAATTGCCCGTGAGCGAATAGGTCGCCAGGCCGCCGACTGTGAAGCTCTTCCACCCCGAATTGGGATAATAGACCGGCAGGCCGCTCGCCAGGCTCTGCTGCGGCGTGACGCCGAAGTAAGTGCGGGCATAGCCGGTGCCGACGTGATCGGCCGACGCGAAGAACGCGACCGCCGCCTTCAGGCTGAGCGGGGTCAGATAGTTGATCGACGGCGTGATCACATTGCTGTCGCTGACGTTGCTGAGGTCGTGGCGATAGCTGACGCTGACCGACAGCTTGTCATAGGGGCTGGTGATGATGCCGGTCTTGCCGAAGCCGACGAACCCGCCGACCTCGAACGCGGTGCCGAGCTTGCCGAGCGCGCGCACACGGGGATCGTCGATGTCGCTCAGGGTCTCGCGGTCGAAGTTCACGACCACCACCGGCCCGAGCTGGAAGTCGTAGTTCGAATGCCTGCTGTCGGGGATCAGGTCGAGGTTGAACCGGTTGCCGATCAACTGGAAGTTGAATCCCTTGTACGATCCGATCGCTGCGGGAGCCGCAGTGAAGCGATAGTCCTTCGACCCCTCATAATCCGGCAGGTATACGCCGCCGCCACCGATCGTGAGCGTATCCTTGGCGAGACCGGCCGCGATCGCCTGGTCGGGCGAGGGTGGGGCGCCGGTCGCGTCCTGCGCAAGCGAAGGCGTCGCCGTGAGGGCACCGGTCAGAACGGCAAGGATGGGGAAAAGGCGCACGGGCAAGGCTCCGGTCATGAACTTGTTGCCGCCCAGAACGCCGCAGACGCCGCTAGGCTCCGACCGCGGAGGCTAGCGAATGTATCGAATCAACACCTGTTGCACTTGTGCAACATTTCTGACCACGCAGGACGCGAGATTGGCGGGGTGCGTAGTAAGGCAGACGCGCAACAAGCCGTGCGCGGCGCGGACGGTCGATTGCGACGTCAAGCCGCGCGACGGGAGCGGTCCCGCCGACCAGCGGCACGGCGACCCGCAGCCCGGCTGCCTGCGCCAAGCACCGTCTGGCCCTGTCCCGACTGCCGCGCATGGCTGCGCTCAAAGTCCCCGACGCCACGGTCGGTGCCGCAGATCATGTCCCACCAGCGGAAATAAAGTCCGAAATTGCACGCATATTGTTCGTGATGCCGCTGATGGTGGCTTGCGGTGATGAGCCAGCGCCCGATCGGACCGCGCCAGAATATGGCCGGAAACATCTCCCAGCCCATGTGGTTGGTCACGCCCATGACGGTCATCACCATCAGCACGATCCCGAGCGCGGCGACATGGATCGGGATGAACAGCACCAGGAGCGGGATCGCCACGGCGCCGGTCAGCGCCTCGATCGGATGGAACGCCATGGCCGCCCAGGCGGTCGGCGGCCGGCTGGCGTGGTGGACGGCGTGGGCGAGCCGGAACGGGCGGGGCCGGTGCATCCAGCGATGCGTCCAGTAGAACCAGGTGTCGTGGAGCGCGAGATAGAGGAACACCGACACCGGCAGGTACCAGACCGGATGCGCATGGACGTCCGTGTAGACGCGCGTCCACCCGCGATGCTGCCATCCCCACGCGAGCACGCCCGCCGGCACGCCGTAGATGGCGGCCGACGCGAGGCTCCAGCCGATCTCGCGCCGCATCTGGCGGTCGAGGCCCGCGTAGAGGCCCGGGTGACGCAGCCGCGTCGCCAGCGCGAACCCGCCCGAGGCGAGCAGGTAACGGACGCCCACGATGACGGTCATCGCCAGCGCGGACAGGAGGATAGCGACCGCTACGGACATGGTCGATGACGTAGCGCTTCCACGTCGTTCAGGCCAGCGAGCGATGCCATGTCGGTTGAGCGATGTTGCCGCCCACGCAGTCGCGCCGCTCCAGCCCTTTCGATATGCCTGTCCAGCCGCTAGATACGGGCGATGGCGTCCACCATCCGCTGTGACCTCGCGATCCTGGGCGGGGGCCTTGCCGGCGGGCTGATCGCGCTCGCGGCGGCGAAGGCGCGGCCGGGCGTCTCGATCCGGCTGGTGGAGGCGGGGGAGACGCTGGGCGGCAATCACGTCTGGTCGTTCTTCGGCGCGGACGTCGCGCAGGCCCATCGCCCGATCGTCGAGCGGCTGGTGGCCCATGCCTGGTCCGGCTACCGCGTCCGCTTCCCCGGACATGAGCGGGTGCTGGGCGAGCCCTATCATTCGATCACCTCCGACCGGTTCGATGCGGCGGTGCGGGCGGCATTGCCGGCGAACGCGCCGATGACCGGGCGCCGCGTGCTCGCCGCCAGCGCCACCGCCGCCGTGCTCGCCGACGGCGACCGGATCGAGGCGGCGGGCGTTATCGACGCGCGCGGGGCCGCCGACCTGTCGCTGCTCGACCTCGCCTGGCAGAAGTTCGTCGGCCGCGAACTGGCGCTGGACGCGCCGCACGGGCTCGACCAACCGGTGGTGATGGACGCCACGGTGGATCAGATCGACGGTTATCGCTTCGTCTACACGCTGCCGTTCGGCGAGCGGGCCGCGTTCGTCGAGGACACCTACTACAGCGACACGCCCGATCTCGACGGCGACGCGCTCGATAGACGGATCGACGCCTATGCCACCGCGCAGGGCTGGCGGGTGACGGGCCGCAGCCGGCGCGAGGCGGCGGCACTGCCGGTGGCGCTGGGCGGCGATTTTGAGGGTTATTGGCGTTCGGGCGGCAAGGGCGTCGCGAAGGCGGGGATACGTGCGGGGCTGTTCCATCCCACCACCGGCTATTCGCTGCCCGATGCGGTGCGCACCGCCGCGCTGATTGCAGGCGCGAGCGACTGGTCAGGGCCGGCGCTCCATGACCTGCTGCACGATCATGCGCGCCGCACCTGGGCCGCCCGCGGCTTCTATCGCCTGCTCGATCGGATGCTGTTCCGCGCCGCCGAGCCCGACGAGCGCTTCCGCGTTCTGGAACGCTTCTACCGCCTCGACCCCCAACTTATCGGACGCTTCTATGCCGCTCGCTCCACATTTCTCGACAAGGCCCGGATCTTGAGCGGACGTCCTCCCGTGCCGGTGACCCGCGCGCTCCGGGCGATATCGATGAGGGCGGCGGCATGAGCCGCGGCCCCGCCACCCCGCTCCGCTCCGCGATCGTCATCGGTGCGGGCTTCGGCGGCCTCGCGCTCGCGATGCGGCTGCAGTCCGCGGGCGTGCAGACGACGATCGTCGAGTCGCGCGACAAGCCCGGCGGCCGCGGTTATTACTGGGAGCGCGACGGGTTCACCTTCGATGCCGGCCCGACCGTCATCACCGATCCCGGCTGCCTTCGGGAGCTGTGGGCGCTGTCCGGCCGCGACATGGCCGACGACGTGACGCTGGATTCGGTGCTGCCCTTCTATCGCCTGAACTGGGCGGACGGCACCAATTTCGACTACACCAACGACGATGCGATCCTGTTCAGCGAGATCGCCAAGCTCAACCCCGATGACGTCGAGGGTTACAAGAAGTTCCTCGTCTACTCGGCCGGCGTGTTCAAGGAAGGTTACCAGAAACTCGGTAACGTCGCGTTCCTTGACTTCGCGTCGATGATCAAGGCCGCGCCCGCGCTCGCGAAATACCAGGCGTGGCGGTCGGTCTATTCGATGGTGTCGTCGTTCGTGAAGTCGGAGAAGCTGCGCGAGGCGTTGAGCTTCCACACGCTGCTCGTCGGCGGCAACCCGATGACGACCAGCGCGATCTATGCGCTGATCCACAAGTTGGAACGCGATGGCGGCGTGTGGTTCGCCAGGGGCGGGACCAACCGGCTGATCGCCGGCATGGTCACGCAGTTCGAGCGGCTGGGCGGCGAGTTGCGCCTGGCGGATCCGGTCGTCGAGATCGAGACGCTGGGCGATCGCGTCACCGGCGTGCGCACGCAGAGCGGCTGGCAGGGGCAGGCCGATGCGGTCGCGGCGAACTCCGACATCATGCACACCTATCGCGATCTGCTCTCCACGTCGCGCAGCGCCAAGCGGACGACCGCGCGGCTGGAGCGCAAACGCTACTCGCCGTCGCTTTTCGTCGTCCATTTCGGGGTGAAGGGAACCTGGCCGGGCATCCCTCACCACATGATCCTGTTCGGGCCGCGCTATAAGGCGCTGCTGGAGGACATCTACGACAACGGCGTGCTGTCGTCGGACTTCTCGCTGTACCTCCATCACCCGACCGTCACCGACCCGAGCCTCGCGCCCGAGGGGATGAGCACATTCTACGTGCTCGCCCCGGTGCCGCACATGGGCAAGTTCCCGGGCGACTGGGACGAGGTCGGCCCGCTGCTCGAAAAGCGCATCCTGGACGAGGTGGGCAGGCGGCTGATCCCAGACATCCACGAGCGGATCGTGACCAAGTTCAGCTATTCGCCCGCGGACTTCGGCACTGATCTCAACGCGCATCTGGGCAGCGCGTTCAGCCTCGAGCCGGTGCTGCAGCAGAGCGCCTATTTCCGCGTCCACAACCGCGACGATTCGATCCCCAACCTGTACTTCGTCGGGGCGGGCACACACCCGGGCGCGGGCATACCCGGCGTGGTCGGCAGCGCGAAGGCGACGGCTGCGCTGATGCTGTCGGGGGCCGGATGATCCCCAGAGTGGTTCGACGATCAAGGGATTGTTGAACCTTCGCTTCCAGGCTGGCGACATGGAAGACGGCAGCTACACGATTGAGGTCGACGTGCCCAACAGGCTCCTGTTGCTGGAGCTTGTCGGGTTCTGGTCCGCCGACACCGCTTTGGCCTTCGGGCGCGATGTCCATGCTGCGACGCGGCGGATCGGCGTACGGCCGCATCAGCATCTGACGCTCGCCGACCTGTCGCGGTTCAGTCTCCAGCCGCAGGTCGTGGTCGGCATCTGCCGCGCGCTGATCGTCGATGCGCGGCTGCCGTCCCGGCGGCTCGCGGTCGTCGCGGGCGAGGGCCTCGCGCGCATCCAGATCAAGCGCGTTCTGGTCCGCGACCGGATGGAGGTATTCTCCGATCGGTCGTCGGCGATGAACTGGTTGCTGACGGACGAGACGGCGGCCGTACGCCGCATGGCCTAGATTCTGTTTGGAAACGCGCGAAAGAGCACGTTTCGAGGCGGTGCCGGCCCGCTCCCCCTCCCGGCCACCCACACGGTACTCTGATGGGTGGCCGGGAGGGGGAGCGGGCCGGCACCGCCAAAACGCGCCTTGGCGCGTTTCCAACGGACCCCTAGCCTCCGCTTGTTCGACGGCGCGCCATGGCCTAGCGCGACCCCCATGAAGCGACTGGCCGTCTATTGTGGCTCCGCCACGCCCGCCGATCCCGTCTACATGGCCTGCGGGCGCGACGTTGGCGCGGGGCTGGCGGGCCGTGGGATCGGCGTCGTCTATGGCGGCGGGCGGCTGGGGCTGATGGGCGCGGTGGCGGACAGCGCGCTGGCGGCGGGCGGCGAGGTGATCGGCGTGATCCCGCAGGCGCTGGTCGACGCGGAGGTCGCGCATCGCGGATTGACGCGTATCCACATCGTCGAGGGTATGCACCAGCGCAAACAGGCATTCACCGATCTGTCGGACGGCTTCGTCACCATTCCGGGCGGCACGGGCACGATGGACGAATTGTGGGAGGCGCTGTCCTGGGCGCAGCTCGGCTATCACGCGAAGCCGGTCGGGTTGCTCAACGTCGCGGGCTATTACGACGAGATCGTCGCATTCTGGGCGAAAATGGCCGGCGTCGGCTTCCTGCGCCCGCAGCACCGCGATCTGCTGATCGTCGCCGACACGCTCGACGTGCTGCTGGAGCGGATGGCGGCGCATGTGCCGACCCAGCCGATCGTGGCGATGCGGGCGAGTGATCTTTGAGGAATTTCCTTAAACCTCACCCCCGTTCAGGCTGAGCTTGTCGACGCCCTGTCCTTCTTTTCTGAGCGCGGAAGAAGGACAGCCCTTCGACAAGCTCAGGGTGAACGGTAGAGAGGGTCGTGGCTTCTTCCAAAATCGTCTGCACCGTCGCTCGTGCCGAGACCGTCGCAGCCGCGCGCACATCGATCGCGGTGGGTTCGAAGAGTTTCGCCGCCGCCTCGAAGCTGTTCGCGCCCGCGGTGCGCGAGCGGGCGTGGCTGCTCTACGCCTGGTGCCGGCGGTGCGACGATCTGGCGGACGGGCAGGTGGCGGGGCATGGGATGCGGCGGCTTGACGACGCGCCCGAGCGGCTCGCGGCGATCACTGCGATGACGGAGGCAGCGCTCGCGGGCGAGGTCGTCGGCGATCCGCCGTTCGACGCGTTGCGCCTCGTGGTCGCGGAGACGCGCATGCCGCCCCGGCTGCCGCGCGACCTCGTCGCCGGCTTCGCGCTCGACGCGGAGGACTGGCGGCCGCGCACCGAGGACGACCTCTACCGCTATTGCTACCATGTCGCGGGCGCGGTCGGTTGCATGATGGCGGTGGTGATGGGCGTGGCACCCGACGACGCGGCGACGCTCGACCGCGCCTGCGACCTCGGCATGGCGTTCCAGCTCGCCAACATCGCGCGCGACCTGAGCGAGGACGATGCCGCCGGGCGCTGCTATCTGCCCACGCAGTGGCTGGCCGAGATCGACGTGCCGCCGGGCGAGCTGATGCGGCCCTCCTATCGCCCGCGCGTCGCGATGCTCGCAAGGCGGCTGGCGATCCGCGCCGCGGCGTTCGAGGCGAGCGCGCGCCACGGCACGCCGGCGCTGTCGTTCCGCTCGGCCTGGGCGGTGCTGGCCGCGGCGGCGATCTATGGCGCGATCGGCCGCGAGGTGGCGCGGCGCGGCGAGCGGGCATGGGACACGCGGGTGTCGACGTCGGGTGCGGACAAGCTCCGCTTCATCGCCCGTGCCGCCGCGCAGGCCACGCGCCGGCGACGGCTCTACCCGCCAACTCCCCGCGATCCGGCTTTGTGGACGCGCCCGCGATAGATCCACGCGACCCGCAGTCCTCCACCCGCTTTCGGCGGCACGCTTCTGCCCCCATATCCTGATCCGATGCCTCCTCTCGCGATGACTCCCTCGACGCCCGACCGGCCGCTGCTGCCGACGCTCCGGCGCTTTCTCCCCTATCTGTGGCCGGCGGGCGAGCCGATGCTGCGCGCGCGGATCGTCGGCGCGATGCTGCTGGTGCTCGCGTCCAAGCTGACGCAGGTCTACCTCATCGCCTATTCGCTTAAATGGGCGGTGGACCGGATGGCGCAGGGGCAACGCGGTGCGGGATGGACGGTGATGGCGCTGGTCGCGGGCTACGCCGCCGCGCGCTTCTCGACCACGTTGTTCGACAATATGCGCAACGCGGTGTTCGAGCGGGTGGGGCAGGACGCGACCCGCCGCCTCGCGGCGCGTGTGTTCCGCCACCTGCACCAGTTGAGCCTGCGTTTCCACCTGGAGCGGCGCACCGGCGCGGTGACGAAGGTGGTGGAGCGCGGCACCAAGAGCATCGACACGATGCTGTACTTCCTCCTCTTCAACATCGCGCCCACGGTGCTGGAGCTGGCGCTGGTGCTCAACATCTTCCGCGGCAGTTTCGGCTGGCCGCTGGTGGTGGCGACGGCGGCGATCGTGGTCGTCTACATCTGGTTTACCCGGATGGTGACCGATTGGCGCAACGCGCTGCGCACGCGGATGAACGACCTCGATACCGGCGCGGTCGCGCACGCGGTCGACTCGCTCCTGAACTTCGAGACGGTGAAGTATTTCGGCGCGGAGGAGCGCGAGGCGCGCCGCTACGAGGACGCCGTGTCCGCCTATGCGCGCGCGGCGACCAAGTCGGAGAACTCGCTCGCGTGGCTCAACGTCGGCCAGGGGTTCATCACCAACGCGATGATGGGCGGCGGCATGGCGTTCGTCGCCTGGGGCTGGAGCCGCGGGCGGTTCTCGCCGGGCGACGTGGTGTTCGTCTCGACGTTGCTGACCCAGCTGTTCCGTCCGCTCGACCTGCTCGGCATGGTCTATCGCACGATCCGCCAGGGCGCGATCGACATGGGCGCGATGTTCGACCTGGTCGACACGCCCGCCGAGATCAACGACGCCGCCGACGCGCAACCGCTCGAGGTGCGCTCGGGCCATGTCCGGTTCGAGAACGTGCGCTTCGGCTATGACGCGGACCGCGAGATACTGAAGGGCGTGACGCTCGACGTCGCCGCCGGCACGACCGTCGCGGTGGTGGGATCGTCCGGCGCCGGCAAATCGACGCTCGCGCGGCTGATGTACCGCTTCTACGACCTGACCGGCGGGCGGATCACGATCGACGGGCAGGACATCGCCGAGGTATCGCAGGCCAGCTTGCGCGCCGCGATCGGCATCGTCCCGCAGGACACGGTGCTGTTCAACGACACGATCGGCTACAACATCGCCTATGGCCGGGAGGGCGCCGGCGCGGACGAGATCGCGCGCGCGGCGGAAGGCGCGGCGATCGCGGGCTTCATCGAGCGGCAGAGCGACGGCTATGCGACCCGCGTCGGCGAGCGTGGCCTGAAATTGTCGGGCGGCGAGAAGCAGCGCGTCGCGATCGCGCGCACATTGGTAAAGAACCCGCCGATCCTGATCCTCGACGAGGCGACGAGCGCGCTCGACAGCCGGACGGAGGCAGACATCCTCGACACGCTGGAGGCGGTGGAGCGCGGCCGCACCACCATCGTGATCGCGCACCGTCTGTCGACGGTCGTCCACGCCGACAAGATCGTCGTGCTCGACGGCGGCCGCATCACCGAGGCGGGCACCCACGCCGAGCTGCTGCGCCTGGGCGGGCTCTACGCCGAGATGTGGACCCGCCAGGCCGAACAGCGGCAGGAGGGGGAGCCGCTGGCGGCGGAGTGACCGGGACGCGACGGACCCGAACGGCCGTCGGTATGCCGGTAGCCGTCAACCCTGCCGCAGCAGGAAAACCGCATGCTCGGCGCGGAAATTGGCGGCGGCGGCGGTTGTCGTCTGGTCGCCGTTGAGGAACCAGGCGCCCTCCACCGCGACGTCGCGCTCGCGCAGAAAGGCGCGGAAGTCGTCGATGGTGACGTGATGGATGTTGGGCGTGTCGTACCAGCGTTCGGGCAATTGCCGCGTCACCGGCATCCGCCCGCCCCACAACAGGCTCAGCCGCACGCGCCAGTGCGCGAAATTGGGGAAGGACACGAACGCGCGCCGCCCGATCCGCAGGAGCTGGTCGAGCACCAGATGCGGCGAGCGCGCGGTCTGCAGCGTCTGGCTCAGGATCGCATAGTCGAAGCTTCCGTCGGGATAGTCGGCGAGGTCGACGTCCGCGTCGCCCTGCACCACCGACAGGCCGCGTGCGACGGCGGCGGCGACGTTGCCCGCGTCGATCTCCAGCCCGCGCGCGTCCACGCCCCGGCCGTCGCGCAGCGCCGCCATCAGCGCGCCGTCACCGCAGCCGACATCGAGGACGCGGGCCCCGGTCGAGACATGGTCGGCGATGACCGCGAGGTCCGGGCGTAGCGCGATCATCGCATCGGTCATGGCGCGGTCGCCAAGGCGGCGGCAAAGGCGGGGTCGAGCCGCTCCATCCACCGCTCGGGCCGCAACGGCGTGCGGAAACTCAGCGGCTCGTACACGCCATGCGCGTCGGCTGTGACGAGCCCGACGCGGCGGATGCCGGCGAAGCCGGGATGGTCGAGGAACCAGCGCACCATTGCCCGCCCGACGCCCCGGCCGCGCCCGCGCTCGTCGACCCAAACGTCCGCGATCCACGCAAAGGTCGCATGATCGGTGATCGCGCGCGCGAAGCCGACCTGCTCCCCGCCGTCCGCAGCGCCGTCATAGGCGCCGAGGCAATGCGACCCGGCGATCGCCCGATCCACCAGCGACCGCTCGACGCCGGGCGACCAGTAACTCGACGCGAGCCAGCCGTGGATGCGCGCGACGTCCAGCCGCGCCCGATCATCGCTATACTCGATCATCCGTCCGCCCTCAGGAACCCGTCGACCACCCGGTTGAGCTCGGGCGAGTCGAGCAGGAACGCGTCATGACCATAGGGGCTGGACAGCTCGACGAAGCTCGCCCGCGCGCCGGCCGCGTTGAGCGCATGGACGATGCGGCGCGACTCGGTCGTCGGGTAGAGCCAGTCGGTGTCGAAGCTGACGAGGCAGAAGCGCGCAGGGACCGCGCGGAACGCGTCGGCCAGCCGACCGCCATGCTCCTCGGCCAGGTCGAAATAGTCCATCGCGCGGGTGATGTAGAGATAGCTGTTGGCGTCGAACCGATCGACGAAGGCGATCCCCTGGTGGCGCAGATAGCTTTCGACCTGGAAATCCGCGTCGAAGCCGAAGCTCTTGGCCTCCCGCGACTGCAACCGGCGACCGAACTTCTCGGTGAGCCCGGCTTCCGACAGGTAGGTGATGTGCGCGGCCATGCGCGCGACCGCGAGCCCGGCGGCGGGCGGTTCGTTGGACGCGTAATAGTCGCCGCCGCGCCAGAGCGGGTCCGCCATCACCGCCTGCCGGCCGACCTCGTGGAAGGCGATGTTCTGCGCGGTGTGGCGCGCGGTGGCGGCGATGACGACCGCGGCCTCGACCCGATCCGGGAAGGTCGCGGGCCAGGACAATGCCTGCATCCCGCCCATCGACCCGCCGACCACCGCGCGCAGCCGCGCGACGCCCAGATGATCGAGCAGCAAGCCTTGCGCGCGTACCATGTCGCGGATCGTGATGACGGGGAACGCCATGCCCCAGTGCGCGCCGCTCGCCGGATCGACGCTCGCCGGGCCCGACGATCCCATGCAGCTGCCCAGCACGTTGGCGCACACGACGAAGTGGCGCGCAGGGTCGATCGGTCGCCCTGCGCCCACCATCCGCGTCCACCAGCCGGGCTTGCCTGTGCGCGGATGGATGGAGGCGACATGCTGGTCGCCGGTCAGCGCGTGGCAGATCAGGATCGCGTTGCCGCCGTCGGGCGCGAGCGTGCCATAGGTTTCGTACGCGATCTCGACGGGCGACAGCGACCCGCCGCCGTCGAGCGGCAACGGTCCGGGCAGCACCACCTGTCGCACGAGACCGTAACGCCGGTCGAGATCTGAAGGCAGGGAAGCGGTCGCCACGCCGGACGGGTGCGACGCGCGGGGCCGGACGTCAACGGGGTAGGTCTGATCGCGCTCGGGCGATGCGCTTCGCTCCGGCGCCCGCGCGTCACCGGACCATGTAGGGCACCGACACCGTGAAGCCGGACTGTTTCGCCATCGCCCCCTCCGGCCGGATCCGCACATGGGTGATCGCGCGCTGCGACGCCGCGTCGCCTGCGACCGGTGCATATCCCCATGTCGCGCCGCCATCGGCCGAAAAGTCGACGTCGTCGGTGGCATCGGCCGGGCCGCCATAGCGGAACGTCAGCCCGGAGGCGGGTGTCCCGTCCGTCAGCTGGATCGCGCTTCCCGTCGAGGCGCCGTCCCCGTCCAGCGCAGGCACCAGGCCGGGCGGCGTCGGCACGACGAGCGACAGGGTCGCCGCGTCCAGCGGCACGATGTCGGGATTGCTCACCGCGATCGTCGAGCGCAGTTTCCCACCCGGGATCGTCCTGGGGTTCGCCTGCGCGTTGACGGGATCCCAGGTCGAAACCGAACTGATCGTCATCACGACGGCCTGTGGAGCGATCAGGAGCGTGACGGTGATGACGGACGTGCCGGATCCCGAGTCGGGCGTGCCGATGCACGCGCCGAGCGCGCCGATGCCGGGGCAGAGATACCAGCTCCAGTTGATCGTGATCCGGTCCGTATAGGAGCCGGCCGGTATCGATGCGCCGCCGGTCGGCTTCACGAAGAAGGGCAGATCCGCCGAGCTGCCGCCGAGCAACCCCAAGGTGCCCGGCAGGTTGTTCTGCATATAGTCGATCGTCGACCCTTGCGTGAACGGATATGTCCCGGCCGCGTCCGCCGACGCCACATAGGCGATGCCGTTCGTGCCGCCTTTCTGGATCAACTTGAACTTGTTGTCGCTTTGCAAGGTCGCGCGCATGTAGTTGCCGGCGAGCGGGGTCACCGCCGCGCTCGGACAGGTCAGCCCGCCTCGGCTCTGCAACGCCGGAACCGCGCCAGCCTTCGCCGCCGCGGGGGAATAGGGGCCTACGTTGGTCGTGACGGTCTGGCTGACGGTGCAAGCCGCCATGGCGGGCGAGGCCGACGCCAGCATCAGCAACAACGCGGCGACGACCGTCGGCCAGCCAGGCGCGCCCGATCGGAGCCGGCATGGCCGGCCGGTCATGCGGTTCGACCGCCGGCCATCGCGGAAATCGTCAGGCACTGGATGAACATCGGACCACCGATCGTGAAGCGTCCGGCGATGATCTCCCCAAAGGATGAACGAGGCGTAATTGACCCATAATGGCGATGATCTTGCACCGGCTCGTCGGCATCGCGGTCGACCGCAGGTTCCCCGCGCCCGCACACACGAGAGGGTACGACTTTAGAGACTTTAGCCCGCGCTCACGCCGCCGCCCGCGTCGCGAGCTGCGCCATCACCGCTTCGGCCGCCAGCCGGCCGGTCTGCGCGCCGCCGTTCATGTAACCGGGATAGGCGTCGGACAGATGCTCGCCCGCGAAATGGACGAGGCCGGCGGGCACCGGGCGCGCGGCGCGGCCGTGCTCCTCCACCCAGATCAGCGGGGCGAAGCGGGTCATCTGGCCGGGATGGAAGTTGATGTAGGCGCCCATCGTCATCGGATCGCGGTGCCAGGCGGTGCGGCGCGCGGCGGTCGTGGCGGCGGCCATGCCGGGGATGCCCGCCGCGACGCCGGTGGCGAAGGCGCGTGCCTGCGCCAGCGCCTCGCCCGCGGCGGCGCGCTCGACCTCGGCGCCGCCCAGATACCAGGTCCAGCTGCCGCCCGGCACCGCGCCGCCGGGGTGCGGGCGCACCGACCCGTCACGCCCTTCGATCCGGTCGCGCTGCCGGTTCCCGCGTGCCACAGATTGCCGCCGCGCCCGACCACAGCCTCCCATGGCCGGCTCCGCATCTGCGCCTGCACCTTCTCGTTGCGGCCGAGATTGGCTTCGGCGATGAACCGCTGCCACAACGGCGGCAACGGCACGCCGAACGCGATGCGCCGGGTGATCGAGGCTGGGCTGGTGACGATGACGGCGGCGGCGTCGACATGGGTCTTGTCGGCGAAGACGAGCCGCACGCCGCCCGCTGAACCGGCCGCAGGATCGATCGCCGCCACCTTCTTCCCCGTCGCGATCCGTTTCGCCATCCTAGCCGCCATCGCGTCGATCAGCGCGGACGAGCCGCCGGCGATGACGTAGCGCTCGTCCGACCGGCTGAGCACGTCGACGCGCGCGCCCTCGATGCTCGGCAGGTTGAACATGAGTTCGACCGCGGAGGCGAGCGCGGGCTCGGTGCCATATTCGGTGCGCGCCGTCGCCTCGAGCAGCCCGCGCACCCACGGCTCGCCGACCGCATGGGCGTGCTTGTCGAGATAGCCGGTGAACGACAGGCGATCGAGCTCGGCGGCGACATGCGCCTGATCGCGGTCGAGCCGGTCGGCGTCCCTGGTCATCTGTTCGGCGATGCCGCGCATCGCCGCCACCGCGTCCGCCTCCGCCACCGGTTGCCCGTCGGCGAGGATCAGCGAGCGGAACCTGCCCGCGCGCCGGTCGATCAGCCCGACGCCGAAGGTGCGCGCGAGCTCCGCCATGTCGTGATGGTCGGTGTTGACGAGCTGGCCGCCCATCTCCAGCGGATCGCCGCCGCCATGCGCCGTGTACATCCGGCCGCCGAGCCGGGGTCGCGCCTCGTACAATCGCGCGTCGATGCCGGCGTGGGTGAGCGTCCACAGCGCGGTCAGCCCCGCGATGCCGCCGCCGACGATCGCGACCGGGCCGCCGGTGGTGGCGGACGCCCGCGTCCCGCGCGGCAGCCCGGCGACGAGCGCGGTCGCGGCCAGCGCCTTCAGCACCCGGCGGCGCGTCTCGCCCTCCCGCCCCGGCACCGGCGCGGCCTCGGCCGCCGCGGCCAGATTGGCGGCTCGTGCTTCGCCCAGCACCTGCCAGATACCGCCTGCCCGCATGCCGTCCCCCAGACCCGGAGGGCGCTGTAGCAGCAGCCGCGCGGCTTGCGCCAGCCGGGCAGGGGCGGCATGTCCGGCCGATGCAGACCAACGCCTCCCCAACCCCGATCGCAGCGCCGCAGCCCAAGCCCTGGATCATGGGCATCGCGCCCTATGTGCCCGGCCGTGCCACCGCCGACGATGGCCGGCCGGTGACCAAATTGTCGTCCAACGAGAACCCGCTCGGCACCAGCCCGGCCGCCCGCGAGGCGTTCGCCGCCGCCGGCCACGAGCTGGAACGCTATCCGGACGCGGGCGCCACCGCGCTGCGCGAGGCGATCGCGGCGGCGCACGGCATCGAGGCGGACCGGATCGTCCACGGCACCGGCTCCGACGAGGTGCTGCACCTCGCCGCCGGCGCCTTCGCGGGGTTGGGGGACGAGGTGATCTACGTCCGCTACGGCTTTTCGGTCTACGATATCGCCACCCGGCGCGTGGGCGCGGTGCCGGTGGTGGCGCCCGACCGCGACTATGCGACCGACGTCGACGCGATCCTGGCCTGCGTCACCGATCGGACACGCGTCGTTTTCGTCGCCAACCCGAACAATCCGACCGGCACCTATGCCGGCCGGTCCGAGATCGCGCGGCTGCATGCCGGCCTGCCCGGCCATGTGCTGCTGGTGGTCGATCAGGCCTATGCCGAATATGTCGAGCCGGGCGAGGAGGACGGCGGGCTGGAACTCGCGCGCACCCAGGCCAACGTGCTGGTGACGCGCACCTTCTCCAAGATCCACGGCCTCGCCGCCGAGCGGATCGGATGGGGCTATGGCTCGCCGGCGGTGATCGATGCGATGCACCGCATCCGCGCGCCGTTTAACGTGACGATCGCGGGGCAGCAGGCGGCGATCGCGGCGCTCGCCGACACGGGCTTCGTCGCCGCCTCGCGCGAGCATAATGCGCGCGGCCGGGCGGCGTTCGTCGCCGAGATCGAGGCGCTGGGCAATGCGGGCCTGCGCGCGGTGCCGTCGGAGGCCAATTTCGTGCTCGTCACCTTCCCGGCCGGTCAGGCGGAGCCGGCGTACAAGGCGCTGATGGCCGCCGGTTACGCGGTGCGCTGGCTGCCGGGGCAGGGCCTGCCGAACGCGCTGCGCATTACGATCGGGCGCGAGGAGGACATGGCGGCGGTGGTGGACGTGCTGCGCGCGCAGGTGGAAGCCGGCTGATGCTCCTGTTCGCGCGGGTGTCGATCATCGGCCTCGGGCTGATCGGCTCGTCGCTCGCGCGGGCCGTACGCGAGCGGATGCCGACGGTGCGGCTGACCGGGCATGACGCGGACGCAGGCGTCCGCGAGACGGCGGTGCGGCTCGATCTGGTCGACGACGTCGCCGACACGGCCGGCGCGGCGGTGACGGCTGCCGACCTCGTGATCCTGTGCGTGCCCGTCGGCGTGATCGGGCAGGTCGCGGCCGAGATCGCCGCCGACCTGCCGGCGGACTGTGTCGTCAGCGACGTGGGCAGCAGCAAGGCGGGCGTCGCATCCGCGCTCGCCCGAGCGCTGCCGGGCGTCGCCCTCGTCCCCGCCCACCCGGTGGCGGGCACCGAGCGCAGCGGGCCGGAGGCGGGGTTCGCCGGCCTGTTCGCCGGCCGCTGGTGCATCCTGACGCCTGCGGAGGATGCCGACCCGATAGCCGTCGAACGCGTCGCCGCCTTCTGGGAAGCGCTCGGCGCGCGCGTCGAGCGGATGACCCCCGAACATCACGACCGCGTGCTGGCGATCACCAGCCACCTCCCCCACCTGATCGCCTATACGATCGTCGGTACCGCCAGCGATCTTGCCGAAGTGACGCGCAGCGAGGTGCTGCAATATTCCGCCGGCGGCTTCCGCGACTTCACCCGCATCGCCGCGAGCGACCCAACGATGTGGCGCGACGTGTTCCTGTCGAACCGCGAGGCTGTGCTCGACATGCTGCAACGCTTCTCGGAAGACCTGAGCCAGCTCCAGCGCGCGATCCGCTGGGGCGACGGCGATGCGCTGTTCGACCATTTCGACAAGACCCGCGCGATCCGCCGCGGCATCGTCGAACAAGGCCAGGACGATCCCCGGCCCGATTTCGGGCGGGGGCACCCATAGTCAGCGTTCCAGCGCGTTCATCGCCGCGTGCACCCGCGCCTCGACCTCCTCCCTCGGCAGCCCCGGCGGGATGACCTCGCCGAAGCGGATCGTGATCGTGCCGCGGCGGCGCAGCCCGCGGCGGGGCAGCAGCCGGCCGCTGTCCACCGCCACCGGCACCGTCGGCAGCGCGAGCAGCCGGTACAGCCCCGCGAACCCCGATTTCAGCGGCGGCGTCTCGCCCGGCGCGACGCGGGTGCCCTCGGGGAAGATCAGGATCGAACGGCCATCCGCCTTTGCCGCCTTCGCCTCGCGCATCATCGTGCGCAGCGCCGCCGCCGATCCGTCGCGGTTCACCACCAGCGCGCCATAGCGCCGCGCCGACCAGCCCCACACAGGGATCTGCGCGAGCTCCTGCTTCAGCGCCATCGCCGGCCCGTCGAGCAGCCGTTGCAGCTCCAGCGTCTCGAACATCGCCTGGTGCTTGGCGGCATACAATGCCGGGCCGCTCGGCCGCTCGCCCTCGATCCGGATCTCGATCCCCAGCAGGCGGCGGACGGCCCAGCGATGGAAGCTCGTCCACGCCGTCGCGTGCGCGATCAGCGTGGAGCGGCCGATCAGCGCGCTGATCGGCGTCGTCGCCACGATCGGCACCGATCCGCCGTAGAACACAAGGTCGAACGCCCAGCGCCGCCAGCGTGGGATCACCGGCAGAAGATCGCTCACCGCCCGAACCCCATCCACAGCGCGACGCGGCGCAGCAGCAGCTTATCGTATTCGTTCACCAGCAGCCCGAGCCGCGCCTCGCCCGGTACCCCGTCGACGATCACCAGCACCCCGGGCTGCAGCGCCGCCACCAGCTCCATTCGCGCCCGGCGGACGTGCCAGTCCGACGTGACCAGCCGCACCGAACGATAGCCGTGGACGCGCACCCAGCGTGCCGTCTCCTCGGCGTTGGAGCGCGTGTCGACCGCCTCCGCGCCCAGATCGACGCAGCAGGCGAACAGCGCCGGCGACACGTGGTAGCGCCGCGCGAGGTCGATCGCGCGGACGTCGGGCGCGACGCCCGTAACCAGCAGCCGTCGCGCCTGGTGCGCGCGCAGCAGGTCCAGCCCGCGATCGATCCGCCCCGGGCCGCCCGTCGGCACCATGATCGCATCGGTGGTCGTCGCCGCATCGAGCGGCGGTGGCAGCGTCAGCATGAAGACCGCGAACCCCAGCACCCAGGCGAGCAGGACGAGGCCGACGAGCCGACGGATCACCGACCATGGTCCGCTGATGGGCTCACAAGGTGCGCCTCAGCGCCGCCGTTACGGCGAACCGCGCCGCGAGCATCGCGAGGACGACGAACACCAGCGGCAGCGCGGCAAGCGCGATCCAGTCGTGCGGCACCAGGGCGATCCCCGCCAGCAGGTCCGATCCTAGCGCGGCGATCTGGCGGCCGACCAGCAGTAGCACCGCCGCCGCCGCCAGCGATCCCACCGCGCCGCCCACGACGGCGTCCAGCGCGAGCCGCCGCTGGAACAGCCGCGCGACCTGCGTATCCGTGGAGCCCAGCATGTGCATGACCTCGATCGTCGCGCGATGCGTCTCCAGTCCCGCGCGCGCCGCGAGCATCACCACCGCCGCTGTCGCCGCCGCCATCAGCAGCACGAGCGTGGCGGCCAGCCAGACGGCGGTGGTCATCACCTGGACGACGGGCGACATCCAGGCGGCATGCCGGTCGACCCGGGCCGTGGGCACGGCGGCGAGCACGGTGGCGGTGGCGCGCGCGGCCACCGCGGGGTCGTCGCTAGCGAGGTCGACGTCGATCATCGCCGGCACCGGCAATCCGGGGTCGGCGGCGTCAGCGCCCAGCCACGGGCGCAATAGCCGCGCGAGCTCGGCCGGATCGACCGGCCTGGCCCGGGCGACATCGGGCGATGCGCGGAGCACCGCCAGCGCGCGTGCCGCCGCGCTCGCGGTCGCCGCGCGATCGCCCCCGCTCACCTGCACGGTCAGCCGCCCGGAAAGCTGGCGCGCGAGCAAGGCGCGCGCGTCCGCGGTCGCGAGGCCCGCGGCGCCCGCCAGCAGCGTCAGGAACAGCATGATCGCCATCACCCATGTCATCGCCCGCGCGCCGCTCGCCTCGTCGAGGACACGGCGATCGGTGGCCGGGCTGGCGGCACGGCGGCGTGGGGGCCGGCTCACGCGCGTCCCACCGGCCAGCTCACGCGGCGGGCCGCTGCGGCGGGTGGCGCAGCGCGCCCGTCGGATCGAGCAGCCGGCCGCGGTCGAGCCGCATCATCGTCGCGTGCGGGATACGGCCGAGCAGGTGGAGGTCGTGCGTCGCGACGACGACGGTGGTGCCCAGCCGATTGAGGCTGTCGAACAGATGGAGCAGTCGCTCCGCCATGTCGGGATCGACGTTGCCGGTCGGCTCGTCAGCGACCAGAACCTCGGGCCGGGCGATGACCGCGCGCGCGCGACGCGCTGCTGCTCGCCGCCCGACAGCGTCGCCGGCCGCGCGCCCGCGCGCTCCGCGAGCCCGACCCAGGCAAGCATCTCGCGCACCGGCGCGACGATCTGCGCTTCGGGCACGCCAGCGACACGCAAGGGCAGCGCGATGTTGTCGGCGGCGGACAGGTGCGGCACCAGCCGGAAGTCCTGGAACACGACGCCGATCCGGCGGCGGAAGCCCGGCAAACGCCCACGCGGCAACAGCACCGCATCCTCCCCGAACAACCGGATGATGCCCCGGCTCGGCCGCTGCGCCAGGTAGAGCAGCCGCAGCAGCGAGGTCTTGCCCGCGCCGGAAGCACCGGTGAGGAAATAGAACAATCCGCTGCCCAGCGTGAACGAGATGTCGCTCAGGGTCTCGGGCCCGGTGCCCCCCGTTTCCGGGCCGTAGCGCAGCCCGACATTCTCGAACTGGACGATGTTCGCCACTGCGCGCGCCTGCCCCGTTTCTCAGCGATGGCGTCATCGCACGGCAGGGGCGAGCGCGGCAAGCCGGGCAGCAGGCGCGGTGACCGCCGCGGCCCCGCGGGGCTTGCCAGCCGCCGGGGCCCCGTGCTTAGCATGCGTTCGCCGCCGCCGTCCCGGTCCCGCGGCGCGTGGTTCGTCGTCGCCCATGATCCTCCATCCATGATCCTTCAGTGCCCGGAATGCCGCACCCGCTATCTGGTGCCCGACGCCGCGATCGGCGTCGAGGGTCGCACCGTGCGATGCGCGACGTGTCGGCACAGCTGGTTCCAGGAGCCCGCGCTCGCCGAGCAGGCGGCGCCGTTGCCCGGCATCGCGGACCCGGCCGTCTCGGGCGAACGGTCCTGGGGCGACGAGGCGCGCGCGGCACCGATCGTCGAGGCGCCGCCGGCGCACGCGGCGGTGGCCGTGTCGCCTCCGCTGCCGCCGCGGCTGGATCACGATGCCCGTGACGCCGATGGCTTCGTCCCGCGGCCGGCGTTCCGCGCTCGCCGCAATCCCGCGCGCTTCTGGACCGCGGGTGCGGTCGGCGCCGGGCTGCTGATGCTGCTCGCCGTTGCCGCGATCATCTGGAGTGGTGCTCCCGGCATCGCGTCCCAGCTCGGCCTGCTGCCCGCGCGCGACCAGCCACTGCAGGTCGTCAGCGATCCCGTGCAGCGGCGCTTCCTCGACAATGGCTCGGTGCTGTTCGCGGTCAGCGGCCGCGTGGTGAACCCGACGGCGGCGAGCCAGCGGGTGCCGGACCTGCGCGTCGACCTGCTCGACCGCGCCGATGGTCGCGGGCGCAGCGTCTACGGCTGGACGATCACGCCACAGGCGCGCACCCTGCCGGCGCACGCCAGCATGGAGTTCAACAGCAGCAAGCTCGACGTTCCCGCCAACGCCCGCCAGCTGCGGCTGAGCTTCGCCGGCGACGACCAGACGGCCGCCCGCTAGCCCCCCCGCTGGCCGATCGTTCCGCACCGCGCCCTGTTGCCACCTGATGTGGGCGCTGCTAGGGGCCTGCGCCTGCCAGATGCCGGTCCTTACCGGTGTTCTTCACGTGCGGTCGTGGCGGAATTGGTAGACGCGCAGCCTTGAGGTGGCTGTGTCCGAAAGGACGTGGAAGTTCGAGTCTTCTCGACCGCACCATAATCGAGCAGAAGATATCGCGGACACCGGCTGTCCGTGTCGTCGTCGACGGTATTCGAGCGGCCTGATGACGCCCGCGTTTTGCGCGACTCCACCTGATCGATCGCCGTAGGTCGCGACAAGGAGACCATCATGACCGACACGTTCAAGCCGACCGCGAAGATGGCGGCCAATGCGAAGAAGGGGCTGAAGCTGCGCGAAGACTTCGGCCGCGGCGGCACGGACGTCGGCGTCCATCGCGCCGAGCAGCTTGCGGCGCAGGAGATCTGTCGGCGGACGACGTCAAGGCTATCCACAGCTATTTCGCGCGTCACGAGGTCGACAAGAACGGCAAGTCGCACGAGTGGGGCTCGGACACCGATCCGTCCGCGGGCTATGTCGCCTGGCTGCTCTGGGGCGGCGACGAGGGCAAGGAGTGGGCCGACCGCCATGCCGGGAAGGTCGGCTGACGACGCCGGTGCCACTGCCGTATCGCCGGAGGTAACGGCCCGGTCGCCGCCAAGTCTCCGGGCGGCGGCCCGTCAGCTACCGCGAGCAACCGGCGCAAGAACAGTTGCTGGCGCACGACACCCGTTTCTTCGAGCGGTCCGTCACATCTGACGGTGGGTTCCGACCAACTTCTCTTCTGTTCTTGCCGTGAGGATCACACCCGTTGCGTTGCGACAGACGTGAGCATACGCCTTGTCCCAGGGGGACCCGATCATGGCGGACAATAAGGCGAACATCGGCCGACGCGGGTTCCTGTCGGGCGGCACGGTCGCTGCGGCCGGGCTGTTGGCGAGCGGAACGGCGGAGGCGGCGAGCCAGCGAGCCGGGTCTTCCCTCAGGGCAGCCCAGCCGACGATCTTCGCGACCGGCGGCGGCTTCTTCCCGCAGGCGTGGGAACCGTCCTGTTTCCCGGAATACCTGCTGGCGTTGACGCGGGCGACCAACCCGAAGGTCTGTTGGCTTGGTCCCGCCTCCGGCGAAAGCGCCGCCGGGTTCGAATCGTTCGCACGCGGCATGGAAGAGCATCCATGCCAGGTCCGCCACTTCAACATCTATCAGCCGGCGACGCTCGACTTCGTCGACTATATGATGGGGATGGACATCGTCTTCGTCGGCGGCGGCTCGACCAAGAACATGATGGCGTTGTGGCGCGAATGGGGCTTCGACAAGGCGCTGCACGCCGCCTGGCAGGCGGGCGTCGTGATGTCGGGCGGCAGCGCCGGGCTGATCTGCTGGTTCCAGTCGGGGCTGACCGACAGCTTCCCCAAGGTGCTGGCGCCGGTGCGTGCGCTAGGCTTCCTCCCCGGCTCGACCAATCCGCATTACCATATCCGGCCCGACCGCGTGACGCGATACCAGCAGTTCATCGCCGACGGCTCGCTCGACAGCCCGGGACTGGCGCTCGATCAGGACGTGGGCGCGCTGTACCATGGCACCGACCTGGTCGAGCTGGTATCGGCCAAGAAGGAGGCCGGTGCGTGGCGGCTGACCCGCACCGCGACCGGCTTCGACGAGGTCCGCCTGCCCGTACGCTACCTAGGCGCCTGAGCCGCGACCTGCCGCCGCGTCAACGCGGGCAATGCGGGGCGGCCGCGCTGCGTCGCGTGCGCCAGGCGGCGACGACATCGGGCGCCAGCGTTGCCGCCGCGCCTACCTGCTCGGGCGTGAGTCCCAAGGCGCCGCGCTCCGCCTCCACCGCGATGAACGCGATGCGCTCGTCGGAACAATCCTCGGCCAGGACCTCCGCGTCGCCTCCGTCGCCGGTCGGGCTGGCGGCGTCACGCGCGACGGCGGCGGTCGCGTTGCGCCATCCGCGCCAAGCCGCGCCCAGCCGGAACGAGGGCGAGGCGAGCGGTGCCTGGCGGAGCGCGATGGCATCGCTCGGCCGATCGCCGACTGCGGCCCCGCCGCGCGCGAAGTCACCGGCGTCGAACGGACCGGACGCGGCAGCCGTCAGGAGGAGGGCCGCTCCTGCCCAGCGCATCAATGGCCCGGCAGCACGCTCGGCTGGTCCGCCGCCGACCCCTTGCGCGCCGCGGCGACGATCGCCGGTGTGATCGGCGGCGCATGGTTGCTCCACGACGACCGGACATGGGTGAGCACCGCGGCGATCTGCTGGTCGGTCAGGTCGCTCGAAAAGCTCGGCATGCCGCCGCGGCCCTTGAGCACCGTCCGCGCGATGGGCTCGGGCGGGCCCTTCACGAAGGCGTCACCGTCGAGCGCCGGGAACGCGCCCGGGATGCCCTTGCCGTTCGCCTGATGGCAGGCGGCGCAGTTCTGCGAGAAGATCATGGCCCCGTTCGGGGCGGCGGGCGGCGCTGCGGCCGACAGCGCAGCCGCGCCGCCGATGCCGGAGAGACCGAGCAGCGCGGCCAGACCGAGCGACCGCCTAGTTCCGATATCCATCGTCAATTCCTCGTCTCAGGCCGCGTGCACGCGAGCGTGCAGCTTGCCGATCTGCTGCCAGGCGGATTCGATCCCGCCCTCCTGCCAGCCGGTGATGTAGCTCAGATGCTCGCCAACGAGATAGAGCCGCCCGTCGGGCTCGCACAACGTCGGATAATAGCTCGCGCGGCCCTCGTCGGTCCACTGCGCCCAGCCGCCGAGGTTGAAGGGCACGCGGTGCCAGGCGATCGAAAAGGCGCTGTCGCAGGCGTCGGCATATTCGGGGAACGTCTTCTTGCCGGCCGCCAGCGCGAACTGCTTGCGCCCCTCCAGGCTCAGCGCGCTGACCTTGGCCGCGGCGGAGCCGTGACCGTAATAGCCGAGCAGCACGCCCTTCTCGCCGAGCCAGCCGGTCGAGGGGAAGCTGATCGACTGGACGTCGGGATCGTCGACATAGATGTGGCCGCCGTAGATATTGTATTTCTCCTCCCAGAAGCGCGTCTTCATCTGGAGGCCGATCTTCCCGACCAGCGCATAGGCGACGCCGTTCATCGCTTCCTTGAACTTGGGCGCGCACTGGACGTCGATCGATTTGAGCACCGACAGCGGGATCGTGCAGACGCAGTAATCCGCCGTGACGCTGCCGTGCTGGCCGTCCGCCGTCGCATAGGAGACCGTGACCGAGTTCTCGTCCTGCGCGATCTTCTCGACGACATGGCCGACCTGCACCGTCAGCTTCAGGTTGCGGACGAACCCGGCAGGCAACTGGTCCATGCCGCCGACCGGCTCGAACATCGTGCGCTGCTGGTCGAACGCCGACACCGATTTCAGCACCCGCCACGTCTCGGACTGGAGGATGTCGCCCAGCTTATGGGGCGTGGAGGGCTTGCCCGGCCCCGGATCGACGCCCGCGCCGGGGTTCACGTCGAAGCCGCGCCCATCGGTGCCGACGTATTTGAAGTCGGCGGGCGTCAGATAACCCTCGGAACGCAGGTAATCGAGGAACAGCTCCTTGTCGCCCGGCCCGAACTCCTGATCGAGCGCGCCCTGGCGGACGCACTTCGCCAGCATCTCGCTCGCATAGCCGCGCATGTCCGCCGCGACCTCCTGCTTGCGGACCGGGGTCGCCGCGAGCGGGCCCTTGCCCTTTTCGAAGTTGATGAAGCTGTGGTCGTTGTCGTTGTTGAACAGCTCGACCGGTACCCGGAACTTGCGGGCGTAATGCAGATAGCCCTGGTGCATGTACGGGATGCGCCACGGGCCGGGGTTGATGTAGTGGCCCTCGTCGAAGGTGCAGACCTGCGGCTCGCCGCCATACTCCGTCAGCTTCGTCCCCCGGCGCGCGGTGTAGGAACGGCCGCCGATCCGGTCGCGCGCCTCCAGCACCGTCACGTCGTAGCCGGCGGTCGACAGCTCATAGGCCGCCGAGAGCCCGGCGACGCCGGTGCCCAGCACGATCACCTTCCGGCCCTTCGCGCCCCCGGTCAGTTGGGGCGGCTCGGCACCGGCCGAACCGATCCCGAAGCCCAGCGCCTGCATCCCGGCCATGACGAGCGCGGTGCCGCCCACGCGGCTGAGCTGTTCGAGGAAGGTGCGGCGGCTGAAGCCACCCGTCATTGCCGCTGCGTTCGTCATCGATGGTCTCCTGAGAACCTTGTGTCGCCTGCCGGCGCGCGATCGTAAAGCTATATCCGCCGCGTCCTGCCGTGCGCGCCGAACCGCGAAAAGAGCTCGGCGATCTTGCCAACCGCAGCGTCCGCCTCGGCGCGATCAGGCACCTCGCGCGTGTCGTTATAGCCTTTCATGTCGCCGCCCTCGACTGCCTGGACGACTATCCCGTCGCGGCGCGAGAGGACGCTCACGTCCTTGTAGAAGACGCCGTAGCGCACCTCGGCCTGTGGGATCAGCCAGGCGATCTGCCCGCGCACCGGCACCACCGTATCGTCCTGCCACAGCGCGCGTGCGCCATAGCCGGTGCAGTTGATGACCACCGGCTCCCGGACGGTCGCCGCGATGTCGGCGGGCGAATGGAACTCCGCGCGACGCATCTGCCCCCCCGCCGCGAAGAAGTCTGTCATCAGCGTGTGGCCATAATCGGCGATGTTGAACTGCATCGACGTGGTCCGATAGACGAACGGCGCGTCGAACGGCGTCGATCGGGCGGGCAGCAGCTCGCTCTGCGGCGTCAGGTCGCGCACGCGCTCGTTATAGTGGCCGAAGTCGAGCATGCCGCTGGGGCCGTCCGGCCGGCGCGGGAAGGCGATGGCGTGGTCGGACAGCGTATAGCGGTCGGACCATTCAACCGGATCGCCCGGCAGGCCGAGGTAGCTGCGATACGTCTTGAACGAGGTGCGCGCCATCTCCTCCCAGACCGCGCCGAACGCTGGCCCCGCGACGCTGGCCAGCGCGATCCGCGAGTCGAGCGTCCAGCTGCCGGTAGCGCGCGCCGACCGCGCCTGCGGGAGCAGGTCCTTCGCATAGATCGTCACCTTCGCGCCCGCGCGCTGAGCGAGGATCGCCGACGTGAGCCCGAGCGCGCCGCAGCCGATGACGGCGACCTCGCGCGGGCTGCCTGCCATCGCCTTGCCTACGGCGATCGTTCCCGACCCCCACGACAGCGACCAGCCGCTGCCGCCGTGCCCGTAATTGTGGACCACGAGCTTGTCGCCAAGCTGTTCGACGTCGAGCCGCGGCCCCGCCGCGCGGAACGGGCGCAGGCATACGGTGATGTCGAACACCCGGTCCTGCGCGGCACGGACCGGCGCGAGACCCGCCATCCCCCAGGGCGCGGACGCGAGCCGGTCGCGCGGCGCCGTCGCGCACCCTCCTAGCCCTAGTCCAAGGGTGGTCAGAACCGAACCGCCCAGCACCTGCCGCCGCGAGATCGGGCCGGTATCCGTTGACCGGTGCATGATGGACGCTCGGTCGAACGCGTGTGCGATAATGGGCCTCGTCAAAACTTCACGCTCACCCGGCCGTAATAATAGCCCCCGTCCACGCCGAACGGCGAGGTGCTCGGATATTTCTGCACGTAAGCGGTCGAACTGATCGAATATTGCGCCGCGCGGAAGTCGCCCGGGAACATGTTAGGGTATTTATTGAACACGTTGTTCGCGCCCAACGATATGCGCAGCATCTTCGCGACCTTGAAGCTCGCCTCGATGTCGGTGATGAAGGCCGAATGGATCGGCACATCCACATATTGGCTGGCGTTGGTCGGGAACGTCGCTTCGTAATAGGTCGGGCCATAGAAGGACTCGCGCAGGTTGATCTCGACGAAGCCCAGGTTCCATAATGCGCCGGCGGTGGCGCGGAACTTGGGCGTGGTGTCGGTCAGCGTGGTCAGCGCGCCCAGATCCAGCAGTAGCTGCGCCTGGTTGACGTTGGCGGGCGGCGCTGAGACGCGGTTCACCTTGGTATAATTATAGTTGACCGCCAGCGACCAATCGACCGAGCCGAGCTTGCCGAAGTCGCTGGAATAGGTCGTCAGGAAGTCGGCGCCGTGGGTGATGGTGTTCACGCCGTTGACGAACGTGTTGATGCTCAGCGACCCGCTGGCGCCGCTGTCGATCGCCGCGATAACCGAGTTGATCGGCACCCCGTTGGCACTCAGCGCCGTCAGCACCGAAGGCGAGATCACACCGGTGCACGCGGCCGAGCCGACGATCGCGGCATAGCCTGCTGCAGCGGCGGCCGGCGTCGTGTAGGCATTTGCCGCCGTCAGATATTTGCAGTTGTTCGAATAGCCAACGAACGCGCCGGACTGTGCGATGCGGTCGCGCAGGTAGATCGCGTAGAGGTCGAGCGTCGCGGTAAGTCGCGGGGCCGGATGCACGACGATGCCGAAGGAATAATTGTTCGACTTCTCGGGTTTGAGGCCCGCGATCCCGAGCGATGCGGCGCCCGACGAGTTCGGCGCGAACACGCCCGACAGCGACGACACGCTCACGTTGATGCCGGAATAATATTCCTCCGCGAGCGTCGGCGCGCGAAAGCCGGTCGAGACCGTGCCGCGGATCGCGAAGGCGGGCGAGAAGTCGTAGCGGCTGGTCACCTTGAAGACGGTCGTGCCACCGAAGTCGCTGTAATTCTCGTGGCGAGCCGCGGCGTCGATCACCAGCGGCTCGACCGGTTTCAGGCTAATGTCGACATATTCGGACACGTCGTGGCGGCTGTGGTCGCTCGCATTGGTCGGTGCGTAACCGAAGAACGACTGGATGCCGCCGCCCAATACGCCGGTGCCGACATAGTAGGACGCCGGATCGCCAGCGCGCAGTTGATAGTTCTCGAAACGATACTCGACGCCGCCCGCGATGTTGACGGGCTCCGCGAAGCCGACGTCCAGCTTGTGGGTCAGGTCGAGCGTTGCCGTCGCCTGCTTGTTGACGAAGTCGCCGTCGTGCACGTTGCTCGGCGAAAAGCCGTTATGGTAGATGCAGCCGATCGTACCGGCCACGCATGATGCGCCTGCGGTCGTCTGATAGCCCGACGTGTCGTAATAGAGCGCCGCATTGGCCGAGTTTTGGACGTAGATCGCATCGAAGTCCCGGCCATAGACCAGGCTGACGTCGTAGGTCGTGTTCGCGATCTCGCCCTTGGCGCCGCCGGTGAACGCATAATCCGTCTCGCGCAGCACCTCCTGCGGCGAGAAACCGGTCGGGAACGGGATATCGCCGCTCGGCGTGGCGCTGTTGACCAGCCCGACCGCCGACTTGCCGTACACGACGTTGGGCAGGCGATAGTTCTGGAACGTGCTGCCCACGCGCCGCGAATAGGAGCCGAATGAATAGACCTCCACGCCCGGAACGCCAGTGTACCCCATGTTGAACATGGCGTTGGTCAGATTGTAACGGCCGTCGCCGAAGATGCGGTTAACGTCCGGATAGTCGGTGAAGCCGGTTACGCCAGGATAGCGTGCGAGGACTGTCCGGCCGCCGCTGTTGCCGGTATTGGCGCTGGTGTTGTAGCCGGTGTCGACCACGCGCGGGTCTACGTCGCCGCGGAAGCTGTAATCGTGGAACTTGCGCTCGGCGGTGACGCTCAGATACATGTCCGGGATCGGGGCGATGCCGATGTTGCCCATCACGTCCCAGGTCAGCCCGTCGCCGTCGATATACTGGCCGACGGTGCCGTCCATCGTGCCGCCGTGGTCGTTCTTCTTCAGGATGAAATTGACGACGCCGGCGATGGCGTCGGTGCCATATTGCGCGGCCGCGCCGTCCTGCAGCACCTCGATATGGTCGATCGCGTCCTCGGGGATCAGGCCGATGTCCGGCGACGCGCCGCCACTGGAGATGCCGCCGGTCACGACGACGTTGGCCGTCCCGTGCCGCCGCTTGCCGTCAATGAGCACGAGCGTCTGGTTGGGGCTGAGCCCGCGCAGCTTGATCTGCGGATGGAACGCGGTCTGGTCATTCCCGAACGCCTGCACCTGGATAGAGGGAAGCGTCTGCGCCAACGCCTGCAGCAGGTCGGGCTGCCCGACGCGTTTGAGGGCATCGGCACCGAGCACCTGGACCGGTGCCGGACTGTCAGAAGCGCGGATGCCCGTCGTCCGCGTCCCCGTCACGATCACCTCGTCGCCCGCATTCGCGCCCTCGTCCGTCGGCGTGGTCTGGCCCGCGACGGGCCGGTCCGGCCGGGCTTGGACCGGAGGCGCATGCGGTTCCTCCGCGGCTGCGATGGCAACGCCCGGAGATTGAGGTACGGTCTGCGCCGTGGCGACGCTGCTGGCCAGCAGGCCGGCGGCGATCGCCAGAGTCGATGTGGTGAAGTCAAGCATCCTGTTCGCGCCCCCGCTCTAGGTTGCCTGTCGGACCTCCTCTCCGCCCATCACGTCGCGATCACCGTCACGTCCTTGTCACAAGATGCATAACCGCCTGGTAAGAAGCAACAGAGATTATGTCGCACATGGATGACGCGACCGAATATTACGCAGGCGACATGCCACGCCGATCCTGGCGCCATCGATGGCATTTGCCGGAGGAGGCGACCGGGTGCCGCCGCTTCAAGCGTCCTAGTGTCCGTCGACTGCGTTCAGGATCGCGCGGCCGTAGGCGGTCTTCTTGAAGCGCTCGCCGGCGGCAC